>NZ_CP072550.1 GCF_019343495.1 Acinetobacter lwoffii
AAAGTATAGAACTCTACGCGCCGTTTATCTTACTGGTGCATCCCTATTCACTTTAACCGCCACAATATTTCTATCGATCGGATTTTATTTAACTACATTGGATGTATCTGCTTCAGATAGAAAGGAGATCCAAAGCATTATTTCTCAAGTGAGCCATGACAAAAATATCGCTTCAGCAATTGAACTCAATCAAAGAAATAACTATGAATTATTGGTTGCAGTATCTCAAAAGAAAAACCTTACCTACTCAGATCTAGGCAGTATTCAATATGGCCAAGTACGTGACACAGTAAATTTGACGAAATATTCTCAATACAAAACTTTGGTGAATGCTGAGTACTAATTTTTATTGTTGTTTGCGTTGTTCAAGAACGCTGATTTATGCACTACTCGTTGTTCTTCCTCATATCGTGAAGCGTTTTCCTTAATAGCGATCGTCAGCATCACTTCATGAGCCACGCAATATAGAGATATATTTCTTAGACATTGTTTCCATAAAAGTTCTGGATAGAGTTTTGTATAGGTCAGGAATGTTCTTTTCCCAAAACAACAATATTTCACCCTTCGTTTTGCATAATTTAAAATCATCGGTATTAGTGAGATCCTCTACCTGTTGGATCATCACTTCCCTTTCTTTTTCTTTGGCTTGTTTTTCTAAAACTTTTTGTTCCTTGATTTTGTCTTGTTCAGACCAAAAGTTCCTACTTTTCTCGCGTTTTTCACTGTCAGTAATGAACTTAACCAAGTGGAATAAATGTTCCATCCATTCATCCGTATGGGTTAAGCCAAGGATGCAACCATTTAGATTAAAGCCAACATTAACCAGGCCTATATCTGATGATGTTTTATTTCTGATATTCAAAATGACATCTTCATCCAGTTCATTTTCTGCAATGAATTTGTCTATATAGTGTTGGTACTCTGGAGATAGAAAACCGTCAAAGGTATATCGAACAACTTCTACCAGTAAAAAATTAACCCCGAAAAGTTCAATGTGTTTTTCAATCTCTTCAACAGGAATTTCCAACTGCATTGTAGATACGAGGCTTTCTACGTGGACCAGTGGCTTACCAATTTGCTGTAACTTTTCATAAAGCTCATTTGCATTCATGGGTTGGTTCAATCCGTTTTTATATTTTATTCAGCACAGCCAATGTCGCATTGAGCATATCGACTGAAACCTCTAATTTTTTTGCTAAACGGGCCATGTTGCCGTCATCAAGTATTCTTAATGCCTTATGTAATGAAGCATAGTTTTTTAGGTCTGAAAACTCTTCAATTTTTTCATTGATATAGACATCATCTAAACCAGCTTCTTCAAAACACTCAATTACAGATAAGCCAACATATGAAAGTTTCTGTTTTTTAACATCTGTAGTCTTAGCCATTACCGGTACCATCAAAAGTTAATTATTTCGATCGTTTACGATATATCTTTAGAAGTACAAGAAGCGAATAAATTATTAATCTTGGTTCGCTCTAGCGCGTGGATGTGCATCTTTATAAGAACTAATCAACGTTTCGTGATCTACAAGAATATATACTTGTGTCGAAGATAGTGATTTATGACCTAGCATTTCCTGAACGGCGCGAATATTTTTTGTTTTGTTATACAAGTGCGATGCAAAACTATGTCTCAAAGCATGAGTACTACCAATATTTCCAGAACCATGCGCCTTTAACAGAGCTGTAATGCATGCACCTAAATGGTTTTTCGCAATATGTTTGCCAGATGGTGCAATGAATAAATATCCGCAGTCTTCTACTCCAGCTTTTGAAATCCAACGATTACGAACTAAAAGCCAAGTAGAAATAGCCTCTAGTGATTTTTTTCCTAAAAAAACAATCCGTTCATTATTTCCTTTACCCAATACCTTTAGTTGCATAGCACTGAGGTTGATATCACTTAGTTTGATGGCATGTAATTCAGAGATACGTAAACCGCCAGAATAAGCAATTTCTGCAGCTGCTAGATCTCTTAACTTTTGATTATTGTATTTCGGATTTAATGGCGTCTTGTTATCAAGTATCTCATTCAACGTATTCACGGCGATCGGGCGCGGTAAGCTTTGGTTTTTGAACTTAACCCGAATGTCAGAAAAGAAGTTTTCAGGTATATATTCCTTACGCAGACAATAGTTCAGGAAGTTTTTTAAAGCTGATAAATTTTTGTTGAGTGTTCTTGCAGAAACAATATCAACATCGATTCGATGCAACCGAAATGATGTGATGTAATCGCGGTCTAGTTCCAATAGATGTTTACCTTTAAAAAAAGGCATTTCTAACATCAAAAGTAAGCTCTTTTTGTATTCATTAATCGTCATGTCGGACTTATTTTCAAGCTTCAGGCTATCAAGCCATTCTTGAATCAATTCCTCATTCGACATGCTATGCATGGATAGATTTTCCGACATATGAATACCTAAAGCTCTTGAATAGTTTTCTCTAGCTGAACCTGTTTGTCAGCTCCACTTAATTTTATGACAATCTGCACAATATCCATATATTCTTTTACTGAGATTTTGCCATCTGCTTTCGCAGCATCCACGGTCTTACGTAAAAATGGATTGTCTGCATATTTTTGGAATAAAGGGAACGCTTTAAGGTCATTCAGCGCATCAGCATTAATTGAGTCATTTGAATGTTTAATGATGCAATTTTTCACCTGGTTTTCAGGTGTTTTGATGTAGGTCACTTCGGGCATGAATGGCTTGATTTTTGTCACCAATTCCACCTCATTAGAAGTTAAGCAACTATATACAATTTGCGATACCGGCTCTTTTGGACCACTAACACTCCACCCTTTCGTCACTAGAAAAAACGGTATTTTTGAATAAGGATACTTAAACGTATCATCAACAAGCTTATTAAATTGATGTGCAGTTGATAGGTAGCGATCGGAAGAAAAAACATCGATATGCGACATATCATTCGGCACTTCTGAGCATCCCCCGACCATGATTACAGTGGCAATTGATAGGAGAGCTTTTTTCATAGTTTTAACCTTAATTTGATTAGTGGGAAAAGCAACTTATAACTTTTGCTTAGGCTACGGTTAATAATTGTACCAAAACATAAAAATAGCGGTCGAGATAGACCGCTTAATGCATTAGAAATTGAATTTTTCAGTGTTGTACGCATAGATTTTATTAATATCAATGCGTTTACCTTGCATGGTTGTTATTGCAGTTGGTTGGAATTTAATTGCAAGATCTTTAATTTCAACGTCTTTCCATTCTGGCATGGAAGACGGTATATCAATAGTGCGGCGCTCTTTGGTACGGGTAGCTGGTATCCAGTGGTTTAACTTAACCATTGAGTCACCTAACAATGTACCTGTTTTGCGATCAACAATGCGTAAGTTTCCTTCCACCGAACGTATTTTTAAACCAGAATAGTTATCAATTCCATAAGTAAATGTGTTTTGGTTTTTACCGTAAAAACGTACTGTAAATTGATCGCGCATATAATAATCGTAATGTGCTTTTAATACCTGAAGCATAGTTTCACGATCTACAACATTTTCGACAATATCTTTGTCAGTACGTAAGGACTGCAGTTTATTAAGTGCTGGTTCAACATTCAATTGTTCGTCTGATACGTTTGGATTAACTAAAGGGTTACGTTGAGGGTAGAAAATATCGTTTAAGTAAGCTGTGTGCTGAACTAATAAATACATCGCTCGTTGTCGAGTATTCATCTGTTGATAAAGGTGAGCTGTCGCTTTGTATCGTTGATTTGAATTGTTCTCAAAATAGCTATCAGACAGTTTATATTCGCTGATTTCAGGTGTAAGGCCACCAGCAACAACATTAAAGTTTTTAGATGGCGTTAAAAGCCCCACGTAAGCTTCTTTAAAGTTTGGATTTGGGGTTGGTACATCATCATAAGCAAAAGCAGTATGTGCTATTACAGTACCAAGGATACCCACCATCGCAGTTTTTAATAGTTTCATTCAGTATTCTCTGTATAACTTTAAAAGGGTTTTATGTTTGAAAGTATAATACTTTATTTTTGTGCATTTAAAAAACCACTATTTAAACTTAAAGTAAAAATAATAATATTCCTTAAACCTATTTAACGCCATTCGTTAAACTATCGCTTAATCTCATTAGTCTTTTAAAGGTCAGGTAGTTTTTTGGTAGTAGTTTAGAATTAAGCGTTAAATTTGAGCATTGATCTAAGTCAATTTGGGCATTTTGATCGATAGGAAAGAGTTGTCCTTGATATGCAAAACCAGTCGAATTTTTAGCGATCGACTCAATCAAAAATACACCGTATTTATCTTGTTCCGTGGCCACTGTACTTAAACCACCTAAGGATGTAATCAGGTTTTTAAAATATCCTGGTATTGCGTTCTTAGTGCGTAAGAATTCTATTTGATTTTCAAATGCTTCAGGTGTGAGACATAACATAAAAGCATTTTTCTTTTCTTCTGGCGTTTCAAATACCTTGCCATTGGTCCACGACAGGATATTCGGCTTGAATACATGCAGTACTTCAACCGATTTAAGAAGATCCGCTACATTTGTTTTATGTTGTTCATCGGCTTCAGGCACAAACTGATTTTTGGTATATACCGCAGTACAAAACCACTCATAATCAATTAACTGATTATCGGCATCTAATGGTTCATACAGCAAATACACGGCGCTATCACGCTTAATGGCCAACAGTGGTGATACTGCATATTGTTCTGCAAACTGAGTGATTGCATCCAAGAGCTCACTTGATATGTTGAGTTTTTTGGCATTGAATTCATCGCAAATTAACAGTAATTCTTGAGTGAGTGTTGGTACCACGTTTAACGGCGAACCAGTCTTGTTCAGCATCTCGTTAATAGCATTCTCAATTGCCCCTTTTGTTAGGCTATTGATGAACTGCAGCTGCTCTAATGAGATCCCTTCATGATCCAAAGCCTGTATGACCAGATCAAAAGCATGACGAATTTTCTTCTCAAAATGGTTTGCGTACGATAATCCCCAAGCGTCAGAAAAAAACGAGACTGTTTGTTCTGTATAGCTGGTATTCATTAAGGTTTTGGCAAGTTGCGCGTTACCGATTAAGTCACTTTCATCTTCTAATTTTTTACGCAAGTACTTCTCAATACCTTGTTTGCGAACGTACTGGATCTTCTTCAGGTTTTGACTTGATAGCCAAGTCTTATATTGCGATACAGCATATTGAATGTTCATATCGGCATATGCAGTAATACGGCAAGGTATACCATCAAAGAACGTTGGTAGAAGCACCTGTAAGAGCTCTAAATCACAAAGAGAAGCATAGATAACGCCGTCAGCCACTTCAAGGTCTGTAATCTTCACTGAGAATGAGTGAATACCGACTCGAACCAGTATTAATTTATCGGTATTTATTAGCACCGCATCATAAGAACTTTCACTGGTGATATTGTTTGCTTTAACCCATTTTTCCCAATGGTTAACGATATGGCCAGAAAGCGCTTCACGAGTATCGAAAGGTTGATCTAGATCTGCAGTTGCACTTATGAACGTATCTAAGCTAAACGCATATCGTAAAGGCTTTAGCTCGATATATGTCTCAATCGCTGTTGTATGTTGCTGAATACCATTAGTAATGCTTTGGAGCTTCAGTGCATAGTTCAAAGCCTCAAGCTGGAGCACTTCATCATCACCGATCTGCTGAAACACCGATGTAGCATATGAAAAATTAGTTTGTTCGCCGTGAATATAACGTCTTTCTTGCCCAATCTGCAGATACAGATTTTTGGCATCAGATTGGACTAAATCTAGGTAATTTTGTGGCTGAAGATCCTGAGCAAGTTGCGTAAAAGGTATTTTAATTTTTGATACTTTAGGTGCTTTTTTGAAACCTTCAATTGATGTCGGGAATTCAATAACATCTAAAATAAAATCTAGGTTTAAAGGTTTAACATCTATGATCAAATGGTTTTTATAAAAACGTCCAATCAGGTTATTAAAAAAACAAACTTGGGTTTTATGGTTTAGCATAAATATACCTTTATGAATCTTAAAGATCATCTTATAATAGTGGTATAAGTTTTAATACTATTTATCATGTGGTATTTTTAAACAAAGATAAAACTTTTAGTGAGTTGTTTCATGACAGAATCAGTTGTACCAAATAATAGCGCTTCAGAGAACGCACAAATACCAGGTACGATCGGAACATCAGCCGTTGCAGAACACAAGGGCGATAGTTTTAACGGCACAAGCATCATCACGATTGGTCGAGTTGACTTAAGTAGTTCTATTGAGCCTCTATTTGTACCAGTCTCAACATTGTGGTCCATCACACCGGGTAATTATCCTTTAAGCGCAGAAAATATTAAAAACTGCACGGCAGTACGATTTGAGGGTGAAGAACTACTTACCCAAAACTTCGCATTAGGCTCAATTGTGGTTTATAAAATCAATGGTGTTTTAGGGAACCATGTAATTGTGGTCAGTGAGGATCGAGACGGCGGTAACGATAACCGTGCGATTTACTGCAATAGCTTCAATACAACATGTAATATCTTATCTCAGTACGGTATTGCCTTCGCTGAGCTATATCGCCGCAAAGTATTAGAGCTTGATCAAGTCCTCTATACCAACCTCAATAGATCCCTTTTACAAACTCTCTATGTAGAAAATGAAACTGACGTTATTGATTTAGAGTGGAATACAAAGCACCACCCTACTCTATACGTTCATGCGTCAAACTTAGTTGCATCTGAAGAGCACGGTTTTGTGAAATATGATGGTCGTATGGCTGGTATTGGTACCTTTTCTACAAAATGTCTAACTGCAGACCGTAACGGCAACTTAATTAAACCAGAGCTAGCCTTCCTCAATAACATTATTGAAATTAATGTTACTGAAAAAGATGCGTTAGAGTTCTTGAATTGCTCTATTACGAATAACCGCTTCTTTTCGCGTATGGTTGATCAACTCAAAAGTGCTGGTCGTAAAGAATATGACTTCATCACGAACAACATTGATTTCTTCGCCGTACATGTGAAGCTTAACCTTGAAGAAGATCGTCCTAAAATTACGCGAATGGTTTTAGCACCAGATTTACCAATTCTGGAAAACTATTTGTATAAGCAATACGATCCAACCTACCTTGGTGAAGCCGTTGACGACTTAATTCAGTAATACAGATCTAAAAAAGCTAAAAGCCTACAATGTAGGCTTTTTTAATGCAAAAAGGAAAAGGCTTAATAATTACGGAATCCCAACCTGAATAACATCTATCTAAAAGTCAAAGAACGTAGGTCGGCAATTTTAATTTGAAACTTTCCTTTATGATTGGATAAAACACCAGTACCACAAACAGTAATTTTTTTCCCTACATAACCTGATATTTGAAATGACTTTCCTTTTCAGCTACTCGAAAATATTCCTTACTTGTTTAGTGATTAAGGCGCTTTAAAATTCAATTGGATTTTATAAGTGTTCAAGACATCTGCTATAACAGTACCTTCAGGGATCTCAATCTTATCCCCTACTTTGTATGTGTTCACAAATTGCCAAAACACCGCTTTTTCTTGTGGATCTAAACGAGAAAGGATGTATAGATAAGCAGATTCAAGCTGTTGTTGGCTTGCATAGCTATCTACTGATCCTACTGGCGTAGTTGCGAAGTTATAGTTCAATTCATCAAGAAGAGCTTCATATACAGTCGTACTTGCATACTTGCTGTATTTACCCTTGTTTTCAGGAACCGTATAGCCGTGGTTGTAATTGATCATACGAGCAACGTAACTGGCCAATAGTTCCGAGTTTTTAGGGTTTTGCTGTAAATAGTCTTCCAGCTTGGATTTATCAGCTTCGTGCGCCGTTAAAACCACTTCCCCGTTATTAATAACATTCAAGTTAAGTTTAATGCTCTTAATTTTACGAGGCGGTTGTTCAAATTCCGCACCATTAAAGCGATGTTTAACATTGATATAATATTGTTCAATTGCATTCGCTTTAACTAAGGGAATTGGTGAAGATGATACAATTGGAGTTTGTGAGACTTTAACGGTTGTGTTGTTGGCATAGAGGTGTGCTGATAGCGAGATTGTACCAATCAGTAAAGCTAAAGTACGTTTATTAAATACCATTTTAAACTTTTCCAGTGAAATAGTCGGTGTTATTTGTGAGAACCAGTTTTACTTTTAAAACTGCTTCTAAGCTGTCTTTACAAGATTATACTATTTTTAACATTGCATCACTAATAGTCCTTAAACATTTTTAGTTAATTCGTATCAATCACCGTTAAAACTATCTAATATGTTTAAGAAGTTTAAGCACCCTTTAAAATTTGTTGTGTATTAGGTTTATGGAAACGATTTTAAATTCCTTTTTGTTAAAGTCTATAATTTATTCATTATTGTTTTATATAGTGTATAAGTTCGTTTTTGCTTTATGTGGCGTATTTCGCAAACCTAAAACTAAAGCCAAAAAGAATTCAAAAAAAGGCTATCGTAAGCCTCAAAAGAATCAGGAGCTTGTATCTAAAAAAGTCCTTACAAAAGACGAGATTACAATGCTTGATGCACTAGAACAGGTCATTCCATCACGCAACATTTTGGTGCAAGTAAGCATGAGTGCTTTTATGACCACGCAAAACATAAGTACCCGAAATCAGTTTTCTAGGCTTTACGTGGACTATTTGATTGTTGATGAAGACTACAATCCTATATTATCTATTGAGCTTGATGGGCATTATCATAAATATACCCAGGATAAAGATAAAAGGCGTGACGAGCTTTTGAAGAGTGCTGGCATTCCTGTCATTAGGTTTAAGGAAATTCCAGACATAAAAGTTATAAGAAAAACCATTTCAAGGTATATTTAGGTATAAATACGATTAACTCTAATTGATTTTAATAATGTAAATGTGTAAAAATGGTTTTGTCGTAAGAGATATTTTGAATTAATTTTCAAATATATTTCTAAAGGTTTAATCATGAACAACTTAACTCGCAATACTGGAACTAATGACATGTTAAATGTATCAAAACCAGAAAATGTTGCTCAAATGTCACCTGTTGAACTTCAGAATTATATTGAAGAACTTCAACAACAACTAGTCGTTAAAGAAAATAAAGCTTTTCACGATGCTGTTAGTGCCATTAATGCAATCATTTCAGAAAAAATTACTGCCGATGGTGTTGTGGACATCCATACACTTAGTGAATATCTAAAAAACAACCACATTGATACCACAAAAGTTGAGCCTGTAAGACGTCAAAAACGTAAGCTTACGCATGAATGGGTTCACCGTGAAAACAACAGCTTACGTTGGGCTGGTCGCGGTCAAGTAATTAAATGGTTACGTGAAGAAATGATTGAAAAGGGTTTAGATCCTTCAGATAAAGAAGCTGTACGTAGTTATTGCGAACAAAATCTAGACCTTAAAGAGATTTAATCTTTAAAACTAGTGAAACCACCGTAAAAGGTGGTTTTTTTTTGCCATTATATAGTGTCGTTAAGCGATACCCTATTCTATTAGCTTTCAGCCGATAACAAGAAAATTTGCAATTGGTATATACTTAAACCGTTTTTATAAAGGTCACGTTATACAACGGACTAGTTTTAGTTAAATTTTGGTATATACATTATAAGTATATGTGACTATACCTTTGCTTATGTTTCGCTGGAGGCGATTAAATGTCATTCAAAACTCTATTATTAACTGGCTTATTATCTGTAGGTTTGGTTTTAGTTGGTTGTAGTAAAAAAGAAGAATCAACATCTCAATCAAAACCTATTCAACCAGATGAACAAATTGACAAAGTAGATCCATCTGCAGACCTACAAGCAGCGCGTGAAGCTTATGTCGATAATGAAAAACCTTCAAAAGTTGAGGGCCACGATTTTGATGCACATCAAAAAACTGCAGAACAAAATCCACCAAAAGAGGACGAGCAAAATGATATGTCTTCTATGCTGAACGCTGCAGCTGCAGATGCTCAAAAACAAGCAGATCAAAACAAATAACAGCACATAAGCTTGGTACATCTTTAAAGGGGATTCGTTATCCCCTTTTTTAATGCGCCTTTAAAATACTTTTTAAATTCCCTTATTAAAACTTAACTAAAACAGTGATTCATTTTAACTAAAAAAACTTTATACCCCACGACTTAGTTATAATTAACCAGTTAAAACGTAATTAGATAAATGCGTTAAGGAGTATTAAAAATGGCATATGAATATAACTCGCAAGATAAGCGGTTTGAATTCCCTAATCCCTACCGAATAGAAAACATTTTTAAAGTGATCGGTGCCATCGTTTTTATGCTGGCTGGCCTAAGCTTAATTTTCAGTGCAAAAGGTCTATTCAGTAACGGTGTATTTGTTGCACTACCACCGCTTATAGTTGGTCTAGCAATGTTCAGTTATGGCGCTCTACTGCTGACCACAGGCTTATCAAACCTAAAGTTCTACTTTGGTCGTGATCAACCAGCCGGACTTGCACAGGAGTTATCCATTCAAGAAACTGGTGCTTATCCTGGTGCAACCGATATTAAAGAGATCCTACGCCAAAGCGCTTTGATTTATGAAGAACCAAAAGGCTCAGTGAACGGGATTCTATATTCACTGTTCCCTAATCTTATTTTTTCGCCATTATTCATCCGTAACGCTGCAGAAGCTCAATTTCAAAATGCGATTGTTTTTCTGATTACCTTAGTGAGTGCTCTAATCGCGTATGTGGGTGCATCACCCAATACAGGTGCTTGGCTTGGGATTGTTTACAACGCCATTATTTTGATTGTTTTATTGCGTCCTATGGCTAATCCGAACTCAGGTGCACAAGAAATTGGTTTATCTAAAGTCATTGGTTTGGTTTTAGTCGCCATTCTTGGACCTGTATTGGTTCCTATCCTTACCCAACATGCAGTTGCACCTATTTGGTTGCCAAGCATGGATAAAGCAATTTTTACGTTAATTGCAGCGCTGATTGCGATTGCGATATTCTTCTTGGCCGTGATTGCTCAAATGGTAAAACAGCCACCACAAGCCAGTGCTGGAGTCGTTCAGGATAGTTTGAGTATGAATTGCCAACCAATGCAATTGTTTGATGAACTTGAACGCCATCTACAAAAGAATTGGGAAAGTGCTATTCCTAACAGAATCTATTCACGCCAGTTGCCAGTTATCAACTCTCGCAGTAAAAACGGTGCTTTTGAGGGTGAGATCTTAGAAGAAACTCAACCAGTGCCAATCAATACCCTTCGTGATATGACATTGAGCTCATGCTTCAAAGAAGAAAAGTATCGCTGGTTAGCCATCCTCAATAGTTTTGGATTGTTAAGTTTTATTGCTTCAGTCGTATTAATGACTATTTTTGCCAAAGGTCTATATAACGGAAGCTATCTGGATTTTAGCGACTTCACTTATGGTTTCTTTGGTGTATCGATGTGGATCTTAGGGAAGTTTTGTTTTGAGCACGGTAATTACCTATGGAGCCGTTTTGACTTTGTATCAAAACTAATATGGGTTGAGGCTAAAGGTAGCTATCAATTGTCTCAAATGAACTTTGGCCGTTACCTTGACGACAGCGTGAAATCACAAAAAGAAGTCATCAATGTTGAAACCATGACGTTACGTGTCTGGTACGCTGAAATTAGCACAACGACCTTCGGTAAATATCAAAACCGTGCGATCTTGAGCATGACTGCTTGTACTGATGATGCTGTTGTACTGAAAGAGCATTTAGCCGACTTTGCCAAAAGCCAAAGCATTGTGGTTGCCCCAACGTCTGAAGTAGATATTAACCGCATGTCATCTATGAACCAGATGAATAGCGCAATCAATAAAAACTCACCAAGAACACATGGTACACATCTTGGATTGATGAATAACCCTGAAACACACAGTCAGGATCTATCAGATCAAGTACCAGTGATCATCAAACCGAAAAAGAATATGTTTTGTGTGAAATGTGGTGAACCACTTCAGGACAATATGCTGTTTTGCCCTCAGTGTGGTACCAAAATAGAAAGTTAATCGTTAAAGAAAATAAAGGAATGGATTACGAATGTGGTCCATTTTTTTTGACATCAAAAAAATAATTAGAGTTCTAAAATTAAGAGTTTAATTGAGCGTTGACATATTCTTCGACAGAAAATCCCTTTACGCCAGTTTCTATAAGTGCATGCACAAAGTCTGAGAACGTCACTGGAATGTACCCTACTTTGAATAGTGCCTCATTCAACTCTTTGTACTTCAGAAAAACTTCTTCTTTATGTTTTTTCTTCAGCTTAAACGTGGACGGCAAATCTGCCACTTGCAGATCTTGAATTTTGGTTGGGTTGTTCATAGCGTACCCGGTTGCTTAAAAGTTGCGAATTTAAACTATTGTAATGTGAAAATTAAAAAATGCAGAATAAATCTGCATTTTATTGTTTCATTTTTTTAAGATCTATTTGATAAACAGATGCTTAAATTAGTATTCTCAACCAAAAGCCAATTAATAGCGGATTAACCAAAATCAATCCGTTTCTTATTAGTATGTTTAATGTGTTGCTACTGGCGTACCAAATGCATCAGGATGTTGTGGTTGTTCACCACCACTTTGTTGAGCTTGACCAGGTTGACCAGCTGGAGCAGTTGTCTTACGTGCAGCTAAGTCCTTCATGATGTCTTGACAAGACATGCCCCCTGTTTCGTATAAGTTGTACGCAACAGGATCTTTTTTAGGATCTGGCGGTACACACTCCAATTCAGGTTCACTAGCAGTTGCAGAATCGGCATTCATTTTGTCCAGTTCGGTAGTAATCAATGTCAGATCGATGTCACTTGGCGTAATTGGACGACTGCTGATCTGCAAGCGATAAGTCATAGACGGCGTTAGTAGCGCATATAGTTCGCGGATCTGATTGGCCATAAGCGCAGGATTTTTCATTACGATTTTTTGGCATAAGAAAAGGTGCACGTTGTTCGCGCTACAAACACTTCCTTTACGCTGACTTGTTTGTGGGTTTTGGGCATCCACTTTCAAGGGGTAGACTTCAATGTAAACTTCATACGGCGTATCTGGCTGAAATTGGAAGTTCTGCAAACTAGAAACGACAGTTGAATACGGTTCTGACGTATCTTGTGCATGACAGAATACTTGTGGTGCGTTACAGTCAAAGTTACGACTAATACGGTCGATAATTTTATTGCGCTGAGCAGCCAATTTCATACTTTCTTCTTTTACTCGTCTTGCAACTTCACTCTGCAGTCGAGCTTCAAGTTCAACATCGCTTTGTTGTGGACGTTCAACTTCGATGTTTTGATTGCCAAAAATAACCACAGCAAATAACAAAAAGAAAAGAACACCACCGCCAATCAAGATTAGCTTTTTATGCTTAGCAAAAAAGTTTTCATCAATGTTTACTTTTTTGCCCTTCTTTGCTGTCTTGGCTGGCTGTTCAGGCTCACTTACATGTTCATCATCGGGTTGGATTTTGATCGCTTCTTCAGCTTCCTTCCCGATGTTGTCCATATCATCTGGTTCGTGATTACTCATTTATTCACCTATTCAATTATTTACTTGATTTAGCTTTTGTAGAGGTCGATTTAGACTTGGCTTTCTTTTTGCCACGTTGAACTGGCTCACCGTTGTTGTCGTATCCACTTGCACCACAGCTAAAGCAATCCCATTTATACTTACGTTCACCACGTAAATTAAATGCAGACTGAATCATGGTCTGGCCACACTCAAAACACTTGGCTTCGTTGCCAGTGCGAGATTTTGTAAGTTGGGTATCTGGTGATCCATCTGGCAATATGTCGAAATAACGTTTACATGATGCAGCTTCACAACTGTATCGCTCTTCGTAAACACCAGGTTCTTTGCGGTACTTGGTATGTACAAGAGGCTTTTTACAGATACATGGATACTCTGTTTTGGTCACTTGGAATCTTGGCTCGTAGTTAGGACTACCATCAGGGAACACCTCTAATGGACCCGACTTACATTTTTTGCCTTTCAGGTTTGGATTGGATTTTTCACAAGAAAAGAAGTGATACGGCTTACCTGAAGAAGTTGAAATACCTTTTAACTCACGCAACCAACCGCCACACCCTTCAAGCTGACATTTGTATGTATGGTTACGGCGATATTCGTCAAAATCAGGAACCAAGTTACCGCTTTCGTCATTTGTAGAACGGTATGTTTCTTTACAGGTGCCATCTACGAACGCACGTTGAGAGCACTCAAAAAATACAGATTTATCAGTTGTAACCTGAGTCAGTGATTTGCCACATAAACATAAATGAGCAGTTGGCTCACGTACAGTTGGCTTACCCGGTTCATCTTTACCATCAACATTTCTGTTTGGCGCTGAACTTTTGCATGAATTACATGACCAGTAGACCGATGTTGTTTTGTCGCGATTGGTACCGATTTTCGGCAACATGCGTCCGTCATCACAGTTATTACATTTGTAGATAGGGAATGAATCAAGCCAATGTTTTGAGAACTGTCCTAATTCACTTTCAATCCCTAAATGGAACTTTTGGAGTTCTTGTTTGTAATCGGCATCACCAGTAGCGATTAGATCCAGTGTTTCTTCAATTTCTTTGGTGTAAAGCGGATCTGCAAAACTAAACTTACCTCTAATGTTTTGAATCAAGGTCAATCCATGCGGTGTAACTTCAATTTTCTTTTTAACAAGCTTGATATAGCCGTGCTTGATTAAACGTTCAAAGATTGATTGATAAGTACTAGGACGACCAATTCCTTTTTTCTCAAGTAATTTGACCAATGATGGTACGGTGTAGCGTGAACGTGGTTTGGTTTTGGTCGCGATAACTTTACCAGCAATAACATTGTGGTTTTGACCGACCTCAATATCCATAGGTAGCGTATGTTCAGGTTCTTTTTCTGAATCTTCTTCACCGTCCACGTATTCAAGTGCATTTTCATCAATACTGTAGGTCTTTAATAAACCCAACCAACCATCTTCCTTTAAGATACGGCTAGAAGCTTTGAATTCAGCATCTTTAGTAATGCTTTCACCATCTACATTGAGCGTGACATCTTTATAGACACCTACAACGGATTTAACTTCGTATTCAGCTGGAGCCATTTGCGATGCAACAGTACGCAACCAGATTAGACGGTATAGATCCTTTTGAACTTTGTCCTCACCAGCTTCAAAGGTAAAGAAGTCACTAGGACGAATACATTCATGTGCTTCTTGAGCACCATCGCGAGATTTGGCTTTATTGCCGATAATCGCAATGCCCTCTCTCTCACCAAAAGCTTCTAGAGCTTGCATGCCCTCAGGCGAAATTACGGCAGCATCAGTACGATGGTAAGTGATATAACCACCTTCATATAACTTTTGCGCTGCATCCATAGTTTGTTTTAGATCCAAACCAAGACGCGCTGCAGCTGCAGCTTGCAGATCAACAGTAATAAACGGCGCTGGAGCACTACGGAAAGATGGCTTAGTTTCAACACTGGTAATGGTTAAGTCTTTTTTATCAATTTCGCTTTGTAGACGGGTAATTGAAGCTTTATCTAACCACTGGTTATTGTGCACATCCTTCATTTCAGGATTAAGCCACTTAGAAAAATCCCATTTCGCAGCCCAACCTTGTTTTAGAGTTACTTCAAGGTTGTAATGTTCATGTGATTTGAAGTTTTTCAGTAGATCTTCTAAATCACCAAGCACAACGAGTACGGCAGATTGAACACGGCCAACAGGAAATTTGCCTTTTAAAATATTTGAAATTGGCTCATACAAGTAAAAACCGATCATACGGTCAAGGAAACGGCGTGTTTCTTGAGATGCCACCATACCTTGATCCAGCTCTTCACCATTTTGAAGTGCATTAGCGATCGTAGTTTTATCAATAGCGTTATATTTGACGCGAATATACTGATCGTCAGATAAGTTCAGGATACGTTTTAAGTGATATGCAATGGCTTCACCTTCACGGTCCAAGTCAGTTGCGAGGAAAACCGTATCTGCATTTTTAGCAGCCTGTCTTAATTCTTGAACAACGCGTGTTTTATTTTGAGATATTTCGTATTTAGGAACAAAGGCTGGATATGAGAAACCGATCTCATGATTAGGTAAATCACATACATGGCCAACTGAAGCGCGTACAACGAATTCGTGCGGATACAGGTCATCCAAGATATGTTGAATTTTTTCGACCTTTCCGGGTGACTCTACTATGAACAAACTACTCATTAAAATTCATCCAATTTTTAACTTTCTTTAGTAATAATTACTGAAGTTAATCTAGTAATGGTTTAAGTATATACAATTTTAAAATGTTTAAATAGGTTTAAGGGTTGATAAACAAACACTTTTAAGGGCTTATTTCTTAATCTTTAGTTGGATGAACATTTCAAGTGGTTAAATTACTTCCTGTTTTCAATAATCTACGCGAAAAAAGACAACAATATTTATCTAAAATTATGGGAAAAAATGGCTTAATTGTTTGAAAATGCACTGTTTAACCGTCACAAATTAAAATTCCAAAAATATTATTTAACGAATTAATGTTGTACTATAAAGGTATCGTTTGTTTTAAGCTAAAACCATGATTAAAAAACTTATAGTTTTAAGCACCTCATTGTTAATCATCGGGTGTTCGTCTACGCCACAAGAGAAACGCTTAGATCAATACCTTGAAGATACGAAAACTGATGCAAAGGAACGTAGTATTGACTGGTATTACAAACATGATTACGAGCGTAGTAATGTTTTAAATATTTGTTATTCCATTTATATAGATTCTGCTAAGAAAGCTGGTTATTACAGCGATGATGTTAGTGATGGCCGAGAAAAGTATTTAGACGATAGCGTACAAAAAGAAATGTACGCCTCAAATGACGAATGCAATAAGGCATATAAGGCTCAGGATATTCTAGATAACTTTGTTGCAAGCAATAGCCTTCCACAAGAGTCTTATGAAGACAAGTTAGATCCACAACAAGAACCAAATTCAACACCAGAAGTATCACCTGAAGTACCAGAAGTGTCACCTGAAGCACCAGCAAATGAACCAGTCGCCACAAAACCACCAACACTGGAGGAATTAACCAATGCGAATCCGCAATAATGCGCTCATATGCCCAGGCCAATTTTTGATTCGATCTGCATTCTTTTTGCCCTAGCCATTTTACCTATAATAATTATTGGTATTGGCATACAGCTCAAAGAGAATTACGAGCGTAAGAAGCTCACTCAAAGCTATATGGATCAGCACTAAAGAAATGCAATAGGCAATAAAAAAGCAGCGAAATCGCTGCTTTTTTTATTTCTAATGAAGTTTACGAATAGGTTGAGTATAGGGGGAATCTTCTACTCGATGCACATGCATTGAATTGGTAATGTTCATTAAAGGTGAATTACTAGCCACTGAATGAGTCGTTGATGCTTTATGTGTGCGGTAGTTATTCAAAAACTGATCTACTACTGGCACATTGTTAGGCAATATTCCGATTTCGCGGTTAGTAATTTTAATCGTTTCTATTTGGTCTACATGGCTCATAACTAAGTCCACTACAATGATTAAAACTATGAGCATAATTATAGCTTAAAATTGAAGAAATTCCATTTTGGGATTTAATATTTGGTTTTTTTATGCACAGGTTTTTGTGGATAGTAGTGGGTATAAATGGCTAAGTTGCTGATTATTTAAGCTTTTAACATTGATTAAAAATTAATCAAAATAACGAAAAATAGAGTAAAATATGGAGAAATATAGCAGAAGCTATAGAAGAAAAAACAGGAAATGTCAAAAAAAGGGCAAAAAAAAACTATTAGAACAATCTCAGTCTAATAGTTTATTAAATAGGGTAATATCCCTTGATTCGTAATATAACCGATCTCTAATAAGTTTTAAAGCTTTTTTAATCATATTCACGGAAATTCCACAAACTATTATCTCATGCTGAACAAAAGTAATGATTAAGCCCTATACTCAGCTCTACCCTGATATATTGCAGATTAGTTAAACTGTTGTTTAGAAATCGCAAACAATATGATGTTATATTTGAGCAAGGTTAGAATTATGTATGAAATGTGAATGCTTTAAAAACTGATATATATTATCAACTTTTTAGAGTTTTACGCCTTATAGAATACATACAACTTGTTAGAATGCCTTATACTAATTAGCCACCCTCACACACCTTTTATGGAAGACCAGTATAGTGAAAGATTCAATCTTTGCTGATGTTATATCAAAGTTGAATGCGGAAGTTTTTACGCAAAAAGCTGGTCGCTTATACCCTCCTGTCAGTCAATTATTGGCACTGGAGAAAAAGTTAGCATTATGTACAGCATCATTGGTTAAAAGCGAAGACATTCCAGACTATAAACAGCTAGAACGCCTGTTTTGGGATAACGTAAATCATACCTATGGCACTGGTTATTTTGCGGAGATTCCTAAGTGGGGTTCCAACATCTTTATCCCATTACAGGTATGGGAAAGTGTGTTACAGCCTTATGCATTGTTCTATAAAAATATGAACCCTGAGTTTAACTTTTATGACTTTGCATTTACGACTGCAGCGTTGAGCGCTTGGCGGTACAGCCAACCCGTGCTAAAGCTTGAAAATGATGTATATCGCACCCTATTGAATGATGAAAACGGTCGCTATGTCGATGGTCATTTGCTGAATTACTACTTTCAGTGGACCAACTTTATTCATACACCAGGTCTAGGACACAACGACAAACCTTTATATGGTTTTTTCGCGCATCAAAACGAAGTTTTGTTTAACGGAAACAACGTTAAAGTACTGATCATCGTGTTTTGCTATGAAGATACTGAAGCCAACATATCTGATGAAGATCCTTTAAGCTTAACCTCTAATTGGGGAGACTATGTGGTTTTAGAGTATCGCACGGATACTATTAAAACCATTAAAGATAGTTTGATTGGTACCAACCTTAAAGGTAGTCCTGAGCTATTAATCTTACTTGGTAAAATGCTTAGCTTATTTAATTTTTCTATTCATCCTAAAACTGACATCTACAATCACCGTGGCTACCTGATGCAACCCACGTATAACGATACGATTGATTCATTTCTCAATAGTTATAGAAAGCACAAAGGTATGCCAGTACGCCGTGGCGTAGGTAAATCACCCTCTAGCAATCAACGCCGTGAAGTCCTCTATCATGTCCACGCACCAAGTTGTCCACGCCTGTTTGATACTGGTCTGAACACTGGTTTTGTGTCGCGCATGCACAAGAGTAGCCATATCGCTAATGACCATTTTAATACACTACATTGGCTTAAAACTGATACTGGCTTAAAACTAATTTCAGGTAGTTTATATACTCAAGAAACCGAAACTAAACTTATTAAATCAATTCAAAATTACTTTTATGGTAATAATACTTAAAGGTTTTCATTCTTTTTTCCTTAAACCTGTTATATAATTTTAATACCCATTTCAATCAATGAAGTATTATGCGTTTCGAGTTCGATCCATCATTTATATCTCATGTTGCAGTACGATTAGATGGCACTTCCTTAAAATCATTTTTAGACAACCTTGGAAACGTATCTTTTCAAGAAGCTGAAAGTTATTTAAGCAATCTAATTAAAGGGAATTATGAGCAAGACGAGTTTACTGTTGGCTTGAAAGTTAAACCTAAAAACTACAATCAAACAGAATTATTAGGGCATCTTTATAAAAATAGTGCCTTTCAATCGGTTTCAACTGAAGTATCGGATCTCGACACCCAAAACATGCACAATGACATAGCTCAATTCGTTCAAAGCTATGCCAATGTTGCAGATCTTCAGTACAACAGTTATTTCTTGGACAAGCAGACGTTTAAGCATGAAAAAACGTTAGATAGCTATATCTTCACAGAATTAATGCTGCAGTTCACCAACAATAATACCGTGAAGTTTCGTGTGGACGGCGAATATGTCACAGTGATTAATGCTGAGCTAACCTCTAAATACATCTATTTTAACGACAACAAGAATAAGCGGATCTGTAAGTTTTTAAGTAAAAATATGCATCCAGCTTATTTAGAGTCATTCTTAGAGCAGATGCATATTATTAAAATTGATTCTGAGCAGTACTTTTATAATGCAGTCGTGAATAACACAATAAGTTATGATGCTGACGTTAACGCCTTTATGGACCAATCCCAGAATTTTTTAAATACCCTTGTGAAAGGTTATAAAAAACTGATCTTAAACAACGTGCGATTTAATCTTTACGAATTCTTAGAAGACGACCTTGAAAGTGTCATCCTAAACCGTATCACTAAGGCATGGCATTACGCTCATGAAATCACGTTGCAAACTAACAACCCATCAAAATATGTCGTTGCTCAACCGCTGGTTATAAAATATTTATAAGTGAGTTTCTTTATTTATGAACCCCCTCATGATCAAGTATGGTATCGATATTGGTACGCTATCTAAAATATTTAGATCGCATCTTGAAAATGAGGGCATTGTATTTGATCGTGAGAGTGACTTTCAGCTTGAACGAAGCTCTAAACGTATTTACCTCAGAACCAATCACCACAATGACGCCACAAAAAATAAGAAAAAAACGGCCTGGTATCTTGTAGATCTAGATAACGCACGTATGTCTTATGGTTGGTTTCATGCTGGCGGTGCAAACTTCACTTACAGCTTGTATGAATACATTCAAGAAATGGATCTGCAACCTGGTGACACCGTATATACCAAGGAACAGCAAGAAGAAGATCTTAAACGCTTCTTAAACTCATGCAAAAGTGCTGAGAAGAACAAAAAAGACCAAGAGATATTGGCTCAAATCTATATGGGTTTTGAATGGGCCAGAAGCCTACCCTTGTCAAACCGTCCACACAACTACAATGTGAAAAAGCAGATTAGCTTCAGTCATGCTAGATTGTACAATCCAAGCAACTTCACTAAAAATGAGCTGATTGATTATGTCAGCCAGTACTACCCTCAACACAAGAACAACACCATTATTCTGAACCGTATTATTGATCTGCAACCAGATCTAGATCAACAGTCGCTACGCCAGAACAAGCTTTTAGTTGAGGGGCAAAACCTCAAAAATCAAATCATTTTCCTTCAGACCATCGCTGAACACAAAAACAAGCGTGGTGAAGATAAGTTTACATTACGTGGTGTACTTGCAAACGGCGCTTTCAAAATCTTATATAAAGATCCATTGGATGCATGGAACCAAGATCGGATAATCTTTTGTGAGGGCTACGCCACTGGTGAAGCAATTGCAGAATCAATTCAATACTCTATTCCAGTCATTGTCGTGTACGTGGCTGGCAACATCATGAATGTAGTACGTGATTTCCGTGCCGAATTCCCGTTTTCACGCTTCTATATCTTCAATGATAATGACCATAAAACAGCATTAGAAAGCAAAATAAAGCGCAATCCCGGTATCTATTACGCAACAGAAGCATGCCGAGCTGTAAACGCAGCCATGATTGGACCTGAATTTACTGAAGAACAGTTAGATCTAAGTGACTGGAACGATTTTAAATGTTTATACGGCGTTGATTACACGCGTGATGTTATACGTCATAAAATGCAAAATGCCGTGTGGACGACTGCAATTCAAAGCACGGTTAACCCGAACTACTCTATCAGTGCCCTATTCTTTGGCATCAAACAACAGTTGGATGATATAGGCCTCTATCCTGATAGCATGACCAAAAAGAATTGGTTTAGCTTGGTTTTACGTGCATATGCTTTGCTGACTCAACAGGGATTTAGTCAGATCCACCCGATTGAGCTGGTCAAAGAACAATTTATTGAAATTCTTGGACAGATCAGCAAACAACCCCGTAAAGTCACTGGAGCTGAAGAACCAGAACTCCTTCAGGCCTACACAAAACTTGTAGAAATGATCGCACGTAATGATTCAACAACAGCACTGAATCAACAGATTATCGCCGTGATTAATTTATACAAAAATGCAGATTATCCAATTGAAACATTAAAGGTTTGGCTCAAAGATATTGTGAGTAAATCGAACGATCCTGAATGGTCCGAAAACTTCATTAATAATATTTTTATTTCGATAATTTGAATGTCAAACATAGCCCCCCAAAGGTAGCAAACTTTTGGGGTTTATTTTTCTCTAAACTTTCATTGAACTAGGTTTATCGACCTATTTAAAACTAATTTGTCCTGAGCCAGTTCGGTTTTGTGTCTTATGGATTGGGTTTCCATAAACTTTAACGTTGCCTGAGCCTGAAAGCTGTACTTGAGCTGAATTGATAGCTGTACAAAAGATATTGCCTGAACCAGATAGCGCCACTTCTAAATTGGTGCTTTTCAGTGGTAACGCATCAAAATTGCCTGATCCTTTCAAAGATAAGACACAGTGTTCAATGGTACCGTCTAAATCCATATTTCCAGATCCACTAATACTTGCGGTAAATTTATCTTCATTTAGATTTAAGATCTGGATATTGCCTGAACCTTTTAAATCAATAGCTTTTAAAGTTGGGTAAGTGATCGATACTTCTAACGGTGAACGAGTACTAAAACTCACATTGTCCTGAATAGCTAAAACCAATACACCACCCTGAAAAGTAGCACTAATAAGATCCACAATATTATCGTCTGCAGTAATTTCCATTTTAGAATCACTTGAAGCAAAAAACTTCAGACTCATTGGACCATTCATACAGATTTCGTTAAATGGGCTTACAGGTACTTGCTTAGTCACTGGTTTTCCACTTCCAACGATTTGTTTGTTTGAACCTGAACTGTATACATTGGCGTTGCCATTGATTACAACAGAACCCGAAAAAAACTGTTTTGACATATAAACCTCAAATTAATAAAAGTAATTTAACCCTAAATAAGTGGTCATTCATAACCTATTTATTGTCTGTAAATTATAACATTGAGGGCTTAGACCTTTTTATTAAAATAATAAATTAAAACTTTTAATTTTTCTTTAAACCTTTATTAGACATAGCTTATATTAAAGATTAAACAGAAATGTTTTTAGAATCGGTATATACTAAAAGTATAAATTTTCTTAAGCATATGATTAATAGTCCTATGCAACCTGGGTAGCACATTGCACCTGAATATATATTAGAAATTGGAATTGTTATGGCTGAGAAAGTACCGAACGCCCGACATAATTGTGATTTAAATACGATGTTTCAGTTTTTCCAAGAAGAACTGGAGCGAAACTACGGATTCGTATTCAAGTCATCTGGTAAATATCAATTCGTGACCGTATTTGATGAAAAAGTGCCTTGCCTCACCGAATCAGATAACCCTAGTAAATCAAGTAGCAATAATGTCAAACCACGAGGGATGTATTGGATCTATCCAAACATGAACCGTGATACTGGTGAATACTGGCCAGTGCTCAAAGGACACCGCTTTGGTGTAACTGACATTGAAATCTCAATTGCTTTTGCTGACCACTATAAGAACGTAATCAAGCCTCAACGAGATTCAAACCCTAACTACAAACCACCAAGTAAAGAAGATGTTGATCGCCGTGTACGTGAGTTTGAAGAAGCTCAAAAGAAGCATCTACTTCAACAAGAAAAAGAGCTCTTAGCTGCACAAATCGCTATCCGTATTGAGTGGCAACGTGCTGGTAAAGTTATTGACGATTCATTTTTTAATAATAAAACTGGAAGCATTCAGACCTTTAAACGCGACATTCGACAAATGCCGTATATGGTTGAAAAGAACCTAGAGCCATACGGCGCTAAAATCATGCGTAAAGATAACTTTACCCGTGATGAAGCCATTGAAGCAGTAAAGCGTGAACTTCCTGAATCAGCTACCAATCAACAGCTTCTCGTTGAAACAGTAGAGAATGTATTAGCGTATCAAAAGCATTTCATCAACTTTGAACCTGAGATTGAGGGCGAAAAGAAAAAAGGCTTTGATTTACGTAAAAGCAGAGCTGTCATTCTTGCACCGTTAATTGACACTAATAACAAAGTCGTCAATTTACAGCGTATCACCCACCATCGCCAAAAAAAGCGCAACAAGGAAACCAACAAGCTTGAAGAAGTACTGCATAAGGGCAAGTACTTTTTTGATAAAGCCAAAACGAAAGATGCATTCTTGCCTGTTAGCAAAAATCCTGATGTTGGCTATGAAGTCTTTAACCCGAATGCAAAGAACTATTTGATCAAGGAGGGTTGGGCAACAGCGATCAGCGCACGTAAGGCGTTGGATGCCGGATTAGAGCTTGGTTTATTGGGTGAGGGTTTTACTGCAGAAAACACACAAGTTTTAGCGTCATACAGTAAATCCAATATCTCAAGTGTTGCTGAGCTTATCCGCAGCATCAATCCTAAAGCCAATATATTTGTTGGTTATGATAACGATGCTGGCCAAACGCTTGAGTCTGGTTTGAATCCTGGCTTACAAGAAGCTTGTCACAACTTTTCATTAAGTGGTGTGTTAGGTGATGTGAGCAAACATGAAAAAACACGTATCACCCTACCCCCAGTTTTCCAAAATAAATTATCTGTTTCTGATTGGGATGATGCTCGTCAATATTTAGGTGTTGAACGTTTAGCTACAGAGTTGGCAAAAGAACTAAATAACGCCGTCAAACGTATAGACAACAAGATCCCTGAAGTTGCGTATGCAATTAACCGCTACAACCGTCAACGCGAAGCTTATGCAGCCAAGTTCCCTAATAAAGAATACCAACCGAATTACGGCATTGTGATTGCACAATCAGATGAAAAATATCTGGAATTGCAGAACATACGAGCTAAAAACCAAGCAAATATTGAAAATTACAACGCAAATATTGAAAAGCGTAAACAAGATCTATCAAAAGCTAACTATGATGGACCAGCTGGTACAGGTAGCACGAAATCCTATGCAAAACCAAAGTACCAACCGCCGTCATTTGATAAAGCATTTGATGATAAATCAACTCCAACCGCTACGGCACCCGTATCTTCGCCCGTCATGACTCTTGAGGGCATTAAGTCTTACATGGAGATCCTTTCTGAAATTGATGTCACCAAAGTTCAAAATGATGTTTTGAAAGTTGTCGCTACTGCAGATGGCCATCAAAAGATTAAAGCCGGTGATATTGAATTCGAGAAAATGGGTGCCAAAGAACCAACCACTAGCACAAACCCAAGTATGGATAGCATGCAAAATACCAAAGTACATATTGATGTATCCAAGGACATCAACAAAGATACAGTTAAATTGCAGAGTGTGGATCGTTCGACCATTCCCGAACAAAACCTTCAGCAAGGTATCGATCATCAAAGCTACGCTAAGTCAGCTATCTTTACCGCTTTTTGGCTTCATTCAGCAGAAATGTATAAAGCTAGAAAGTTAATTCATGAAGCTGGTATTAGTAATGCCGATGTTGAGGGTTCAATTGCTGTCGCTGAAGATAAGCTCAATAAAGCTCAGGAAGAAGTTTCTAAGAAGCGGTCGTATCCTGAACTTTTTGTGATTAGTGCGTCTGATAGCGAATACCGTGCGTCAATCATGAAAGTTTTATCTGATTTAGAGGCTGCACATCCAGAGTGGCAGAATCTCAAAACATTTAGAGAAAATCTTACTGATAGGACCATTGCATTTGATCAATTGAATCTGGATACATTGAAGATCAAAAACAAAGTAGTGCATTTGATTGTCAGTAATGTGACCAATGATCAAAACTATCAAAAGGTTCAAGAAAGCCTCACCACCCTTTTAGATACATCGAACAGCTTGTCTTTGGACCGTCAACAAAAGTTCAATCTTGTGAACGGTCTAAGTAAAACATTAAACAACATGGCCAAACTGTTAGATGAACCACCAGTCTTCCAAAGACTGAACGATTTCTTTACTCGTTTTGAAAAGCGTGTAGATGATCTCGTTCTAGGTGATGGTCTAAAGCTGTATGGTATAGAACCGCAGAATTTAAACAAAACTAACGAACGTGGACAGTCGTTCGATATGTAAAATCAGATATGAAAAAGCCCCGAATATCGGGGCTTCTTTTAGAGTCTATGTTTTCAAGATTATTATGGCAATGTTGCCCTAAAATCCAGTGCAAAATCAGTTTCACCACGAGGATCGCTATTAAAGAACTTAAAGCCTAAACACTTAATCTCTTTATAGCCCATACTCTCCACCTCTTTTAAGAAGCTCTTATAACCTTCGTCATCCTCTTCATCTGGATCAAAAATTACAGAACTTTCGTCACTCAAGCTGATCAGCACTTCTTCCTTCCACTCGTCATTCACCAACAAATGACCGCCTTTAGGCTCAATCAAGCATTGATAGTACATCTCTTGGTTCACCGTATCATTTACGATCAACATATAGTCTGGACTGAATCTACGGCCATCAACAGGACTAAATAACCAGTAGTCTAGCTCATTACGTATTAAGTAAATTTCAGCATCTTTATATTGACGTTTAAGGGCATCAATTTGAGTCGAAATGAATTTTACGAATAGCTTCTCTTCACTCGTACCGTAGTTTTCACTATAAGCATACCAATCGGCACCTTCAACATTAAACTTCAGTTGTTCATTTGGATGCAACGATTGTGCGATCGCACGTTCGTCTGGAGCATTGACAGTGATTTCACCCGTATCAGGATTTTCAACAGGGAAAGAAACCAAGTAAATGTTTTTCTCTTGCTGAAAAACAGTAGACAGCGATTTAGGTTTAAAGCTTTTACTACCCGTGATACGTGGCATATGACGATCAATAGCCTTACGTACCTCAGGTAAAATTATGCCCAAAAGTAGCTGATATTTTTCATCAATGGTCAGATCGTGAATATCCTTATCTTCAGTATATGAATAGCGGATCTGATAAAGCGGTAGGTAGTTATCGATTAATTCATCCATACTATCTAACCCAACGATATGCTCTCTTAGATTGTTAAATCTAAAAAAGTTCCCTTCAGTCGCAACGAGCGCCTTTTTCAAGACCGGTCGGCTAAAGTATTCTTCAGTCAGATCGATGGTTTTATGGTTAACTTCAGCTTGGATCTGATTCTGTTGCTTGTCGGTCAAGCTACCAGCATGCAATTGATATGCACTGGCTTTGATTTCACGCTTAAAAGTCGTATCAATCTCAGAATCAGTCGTTTTATTTCTAAATTCTTGCTGATTGACTAAGACAAAACCTTTCTTATATGTCTCACTGTTCATAAAGTCAGATTTAAGCGTGATTGTGCGCTTTTCAGTGGATTTATTAATAATCCCTTCACCTAGAAGCTCTAACTTTAAGTTGTCGTAAAACGTGCCAGTCTTAACAAAGTGGTACATGAACGTTTCAAGTACACGCCCGTATTCATCAATCGCATTGTCAAACTTACGTTTGTACTGGTCAAACTCATAGCCATGTTCTTTATCAAACAAGCCAAGGTTTTCATTATTCAAACGATATGATTTATGCAGTTTATATGGGCATAAACGAGCACCACGGCCAATCAACTGAATATCTTGCAGCGATACTTTTTTCGCTGCAGAAATATCAAAGTGAATGATGTCATAGAGACTTAAAACATCCCAACCTTCAGTGAGTGCATCAACTGAAAATATCACCCGATTATAGTTTTTAGGATCATCTAAAATCGGCAACAAAGTTGAATTGGTTTTATCCGTTGAGTTGTAAACAAACGTGTTATCTGAAGAAAAACGAATTTTAATTTCAGAAATAAATGATTTTAAACCATCTCTATCGCTGATCGTGGATAGACCAGACTTCGGAGAGGCAATCCAAGCAAACATTTGACGCAAGAAACGAAAGCTATCTTCAGCATCTTGCAAATTAGTCTGATTGGTTTCACTTAGCTTTTTTAGATAATCTAAATCTTGTGGCTTAAGTGAATTAATCACCTTATGGAAAAATTCACGGTCTAGCTTGCTTTGTTTAATGTTGGTTGATTTCACCAATATAATTGGGTTGATCGTGACTTGCATATCACGCTCAGCGAATAAACGTCTGTATTCACTCAATACAACGGCATTAATCACCAATAAGCGTTTTTGATCGGCGATCTGAGTTTCAGTGTTGTAAAGGAAGCAAACCGCTTTACTGTAACCTTCCTTATTGAATCTCAAGAAATCGTATTTATAGACTAATTTGTCCTGATACTTCCTATGGATGGCACTATTGCCCAAGTCAACAGTAGCAGTAAACTCCAGCAAAAGATTATCTGGCCGTGCCTTGATTGCTGTATTGACCGAAGTTTCCCAATTGGTAATCGCTTCATCATCTTCTTTTATCTTCTTACGTGTATTCACGTTAAGTCGATGCGCTTCATCTGCAATCAGAACAATTTTATTATTCAAGAAATCTTCTGCAGACAAACCATTTTCTACCTCATTCACAAGTTTGTTGTAGAGGAACGCCGTACTTAAAAACATAAAGTTAATAGCGTTGCCTTGTGAATCTGGAAAGAGTTTGATTTCTTTAACAGGAATAGAACGTCCATTGATTTTCACTCCGTTCTTATTGAAAAGATACTTTTCAAATTGCGGATCAATAAAGTTCATATAGGCCTGTTCAATAATCTGCAATTGATGGACCATAAATATGAAATTGCGGTAGCCTTTCTCATATAAAAAGAGAATAACGGCAGCCATAGTGAGCGTTTTACCCGTTCCAGTCGCCATATTAAAAAGTAAGTGTTTGGCTTTAGTCGGATCTTGATCATAGATCCAGATAAAATGCTTTACAGCTTCTTCTTGATAACCCCTTAAAGTACGCGACAAGTTATCAGTGATATAGCGAGGGATGGTGAAGTTTTTAGCCCACTCAATGTATTCACTGTCGTTTTCAATACGATAATATAGGAAGTCTTTTAAGGTATCTTTTACCAATGTTGGGCTTAATCTAGACATTAGATGCACCATAAAACTTATCAGTGAGCGCAATCTCTTCCTGAGTGACTTTGAATTTTGAATCCAACATATCTGCATGGTTTAGATATAGCTGGTTTTCATCCAAAAGTTGCAATAAAAGCACTTTACGATCGTCTAGTGATAAAGCCCTAAATGATTCCTCACGCTCAAAGTCTTTTTTATCAAACCAAAACTTTAAAAAGGCATTCTGAGCCATTTCATTGTAAATACTGTCCAGCTCACCTTTACTTGTTGCAGCCAAGATTCCATCTTGATAGGCCTGGTTATAGCGCTTCAGTTCAAAATAAACAAATGAACCGCCACCATTCCAATTTACAAGTTTAGAGATACCGCCGTCCTCACCGTTTATTACGCGTTTTAAGCGTGTTTTGGTGATTTCATCAATATAGTCCATCTGCTCAATCGCAATCCATTTGCGACCCAATTTATGCGCCACAGCAGCCGTAGTACCCGAACCTGAGAAAAAGTCGAGCACAAGATCTCCTTCATCCGTGGCGATCTCAATAATACGCTGTAAAAGCAGTTCTGGCTTTTTCCCATTCGGGAACAATACACCACCCTCTTTTGTTAAATTGTTCAGCGGAAAGCCATCCCAAAAGGTGCCAGCTTTTTCAAGCTTGAAGATATATTTCCCTCTTTTGACCGCAATATCACTCAACCAAGCAATTTGATCGCACTTGGCACCCTTGTAATAGACAGTCGTTACCTTATTTTTGTTTTTTCCAGATCTAGGCACATATTCAATGCTTAATAGCTCATGATCCCCGGTTACACCTTCCATCACGCGTGTTCTAATTGAGCTTTGAGCATTCGTGTCGCGCATAATCTTATCAAAGTACTTCAGATAGCATTCAACTTCAGTCAGGTTTTCTTCTTCCATCACCTTTTTGATCGGCTCTAGAACCACACCTTTATGCGTATAAACCTCAATCGGCTCACCTGAACCATCTGTTAATGTCTTAATGTGCTCTTTGGTACCAACGCTTTTTAAGATACGCGTATACTTCCAGCTCTTTTTAAGCTGCTTCATGGTTTCTAGATATTCAAACAATTCTACTTCGTCATAGAAATCGTTGAACTTTTTAAAACCATTCTCACTATTCATATTTTTGGTGTAAATCAAAATATATTCGATATTTTTCTTCAGGCGCTTGTCTTCGCCACCACCAGAAGCACCAGACGTTTGTTTCATTTTTACTGAAACTTGGTTTAAGTAGTTTTCACGTCCAAAGACTTCATCTGCTAAAACTTTTAGATATGCTTGTTCATTGTCATCACATTGAATGAAAACCAGGCCATCTTCTTTGAGCAAATCCTTTACGACTTCCAAGCGATTTTTAATAAATAATAACCAAGAAGAATGTGTAAATGTGTCGTTATATTTGAATCCATCGTTCTCAGTATTGTATGGTGGGTCCAGGTATAAGAGTTTGACTTTATTAGCTAATTTCTCTCTTAAAGAGTACAGTGCCAATAGGTTATTCCCCTTAATTAGCAAGTTCTCTTTTAGCTCACCATTTTCGTCAAAAAATTCAAATTCTGTCTCATTGGTTGCGCTGTAATATTCAGGATTGGTAAGTACTTTTGGCTCAAATAATGTATCAATATCTTTTGAATCGACTTCTTGATGTAAAAACTTTTCTGTTGTTTTAACATCTTCGCGAGACATGCCCCCAACCAGCACAGCATCTTTAAATGGGAAATTAATCACTACATTACTGTTATTTTTAATAAAACCTACATTTTCTTGATTCGCACTGTAGAGTCCAATTTTATTACTAAAGCGTGTGTACTGACCTTTTTTGAGTGAATTTTCCGCCATGTCTTTCCCTACTCTATGCTTTGCCAAAAATGTGAAACTATTTGTTGTGAAATGCCAAAATTTTCACAAATAAGTGTATTACTAATAAGCATGAAAGCAACATAAGGATGTTCTTTTTTTAGCTAGTTGATTCATAACCTATAAAAAATAGATATGAAAAAGCCCCAATGTTGTAAATGGGGCTTTTATCTGATCTGGTGATTAATTGGATTCCGTAGATATGACAATAGATGTCATATAAAACCTTCTTTGAACTGTCGCCCTTCCAGCGACTCTAAGTGCATTTCAAGGAAATCTAAAGCCACTTCTGAGTAATTTGCGTTGGTTGAACAATTCACCAACTTTTCATCACAAAGACATTTTCCCAAATTTGCCAACTGAGTAACCAACTCATTTCGTACAAAAGCCAAGCTGAGAGCTTCAATCTGAGCTTGCAGTTCTTCACTGAAAAACTGCAGTTCCATACGATTACCACATTGTTGTTGCAGTACATATTTATTTAATACCGCTACGGCTTTAGCGGTATTTAATTCACCGTTCATCAATATTACTTATTGTGACGGTACTGGCTTGGATAAACAGGGTTTGGATCAGCCCATAAACCAAGGCGTTGAGAACGTGCGTTGCTTTCAGCACTCAAAATAATTTTATCTTTAAGATATTCACGATAAGCCCAAGCATAGCCATCTTTAACTTGCTTATAGTTAACACTATTCACGATGTTTAAGTTAGGCACTTGGTTTGTACGCATCTGAAAAATGGTACCAAGAGTACGACCGTAGCGGTCCTTACTATTTTCTTGCACATACACAATCGTTTCATGCAAGAAACTGATGTTCTGACGCGATTTCTGACCAAAAGCTTGACTCTTTTCTGGTGCATCAATCTGGTTGAAGCGAACACGGATCTGCTCATTGTTGTTGTTTAAAACGGTGATAGTGTCGCCGTCAGAAATACGTACAACTTTGCCAACAAAATCGGCTTGAGCTGCAGTAGCAACAACAGACATGGATAAGGTTAAAGCTAAACTTTTTAAAGTTGTATTAAGGTTCATTTTGAATCCTTAGTGGGTAAAGAATAGGTAAATTATATCGCATTACATAACTGCAATTTTTTTCTTAAAAAATATATTTAGCTGATTAGTTAGGATTTATCCCCTTTCTCTCAAGCCAGTTTTTCCATTGAAGTGCATACGCAACTAAACCAGGTTGTTTCGCCGTGCCATTGCGATATATCGCATTAAAAGATGGCGTCCATGAATGGTAAGCAGCTGCTCTAACCCAAAAATCGGTTGACGGTTTTGTGGCTAATCGATTTCGCAAGATCTTGGCTGCAAGTCGCGCATTCAGACATCCATCAGTACGCACATAATGGCTATTATAACTTTCAAACATACCGCCACGTTTAAAGTGTATGGTATTGATTTGGAATTGCCCCATATCCAATGAAAGGTTTTTGTTTTGCACTGTTTGTCCATTGGTACCACGCTCTTTGCTATGTATACCCAATAAAACATACAGCGGAACACCTTCTGACCGCGCAGCATGAATAACACAACTCAAAGTAGCGACTCTACCCGGTACGGTTTGATCGTAAGATACACTCGCTTGATTGTATTGCGTAGTTGGATAGGTATAAGTAACAGGACGGATATTCTGGCGAACGGGTTGTTGTTGTGGTGCTGGTGCTTGCTGGCCACTAGGTTGTGGTCTATTTTGTGCAACTGCCGTGCGCTCAGTGCTAGTCGGAGTTTCTTCAGTTTTTTTCGGTGTGTACTTCACGCCCAGGTAACGACTCGTAAAGCCTCTTGGCTTTGCTGGCGCCGTTTCTTGCTGAGTGTTGGTCATGACCTGAAATGGTCGATATGGTGTACTTGATCCATTAGAATTGACATGGTTTGCATATGCACCTAGAGCCTTAGAACTTTGAGGCAATTGAGCATAAGCAACGCTTGATCCTAATAGAGTCGCAAATAGCGTTGGTTTTAACAGCATATTAATCAGCACCTTTATCGTTGTTGTTGAAATTGTCGATTAGGTGCTGTTTACGGTCAGCTAACTTATTCAGTGTTTCAACTGGCAATGGGTTTTTGCCGTCATACCACGATAAGCTATATTTTTTTGGCGCATAGCGGAACCATGCCAAGAATGGCGAATTCGGTAAGAATAAAAGACCAGTACGGACTTGCCACGCACGATAAGCTGAATTGATGCTAACCATGTATAGATAAAACACCAATAATACACCTGGTACAACAAGCATTGGATATAGCGCTTTAAAGAACATATAAACTACGTACAAGCCTGTAAACATAGATAATGCTAAATACAAATAAGAAGAAAACTGATGGTTTTTAATAAGCTTGTCTATTTCATCATTACTCATTGAAGCTAAACGTTCTTGCCCTCTTGGGTAGTGAGTATTAGCAATGAGTTTTTTCAGTTGTTTAAAATTGTTAGGTGCGACAATTTCATATTCACATAAAGGGTGTGCACATACCCAATTCACGTTGCCTTTATAAGAACGTGGAATCCTGTTGTCATGCATTAAAATCGATTTACCGCATTCGGGGCATGTTGGCGACAGCATTGATCTAATATTAGATAAATGCGGTAAAAACCCTTTTCTAGCTGAACTCCAGTGGCTTTTACGCCCGAAATCAAAAAAGACTCGCTTTAAAATACCTGATTTACGGGGTTGATTAGCTTCAATTGCCTGTTTAATGGCAGCTTCATCTAAAACCTCATTGGTAATATTTACCTTTTGTGTAGCACTATCAGAACTATTTTTATCTGAAGACATACTTTTACCTACGGACTTTTATTATGTAGAATACGTTATTATATTAAAGGATTTTCAACGTGTCTAAAACCCTTTTTAACTTCGCAACGCTTATTTTAATTTCCACCCTTTTAAGTGCCTGTAATAACTCTAATACTCCAAATGAACAAGATCCATTAAAAGGTCAAGAAAAGAAGTTTTTAGACGAATCCGCAACGAGTGAATCAAAAGAACTTGTGTTTTATGACTTGGTAGATCCTAAGAAAAAAGACCAACCTATAAAGGCTGAAGAAGCAAGTGCTTCCGAGCCTGAAGCCCAAGAACAACAACCTGAAAAGGCCTTATCTCCTGAGATTCTTGAAGCGATTCGTGAAAATACAGAACGACAAGAAAAAAAGGAAAATGCACTCAGAACAATAGCTGAAGCTAAGCGTATTGAAGAATTATTAGTAGGTAAAGATCGCAGTAGTGATGATGGTTATACCTATAACAGTGATGAATAATTGATATATCAATGGTTTTAACCAATACAAACTTATTATTTTAAGTTAAAATGATTTTAAATTTTTTGGTATATACGGTTATGTTTAACAGTGCTTTTAAGAAACATAAAATAAAAATATGTTTTGGCTTACCAATCATAATTGTGGTTTCGATCTTAATATTCAAAATCTACTCCTACCCCTTTAAGCCAAGACTCTTAAGCCCCGATTGGATTGAAAGTCGCTACAATGGTTGGGAAGTTGAACATCATGACTTATGGATTGCTACAATTGTGGATGTTGTTGGTCCAAAAACAGTAAAAATTAGAAATCAAAATGGAGAAGAAAAAATTATGGATCTTCTCTATATAAATGCTTTGCAATCTTCGGAAAAAATGAAAAACCTCTATATCAATAGCTTGTCCGGTTATGTTGGCCAACAGCTATTTGTAAAAGGAGATCCAGACAAAGCGCGGTTTAATGGCGTCTTGATCGATGGTAACGGTGAAAATATCAATCTAAACCTAACTTATGTACCAGGTGCGGTATTGGATATGTCATCAACTGCATACATTCATGACCGAGAAAAGCAATTAGTTCCTTATTTCGCGAATATCAATTCAGAAAATAGAACGTTTTAAGTTATAAATTAAGGGATATTAGAAAGGCCAAGCTATGCCAGCACCATTATGTTTCCTCACACTGGAATTTACCGCCAAAGTCAAGAATCCAGTTGATGTGCCTGACATTATTAAGTCGTCTATTTTGACGCGTATTAAAAAGTGCCGCACATCATCAATAGAACAGGTTCAGTATCTTTATAATGCTGAAGAGAGCTACTGGAAGCCAAAAAAACAAGTCACTGAAGAAGCAACTCAATATCATGGCATCACCAATGAAGATTTATTAACGCAAGACTCAATCAATGGTCTAAAGATTAAAAACTATGTTGTGTATTGGGCAAACGTTTATACATTTAGAATTTTGCAAAAAAGCAAAGTGAAGTTTTTTAATCACCGCTTTATCTTTTTAAACAACTTAATCAACGTGATTGGTGAAGATGGTTCCCTACCCATGACAGAATGGGCACGTTTAGCCAGTGCAGCTTCGGGAAATAATGAATTTCCAGAAGAGATACTGACTAACACTAACAATAAGGTCATCTGTTTGACCGTTATATTTGATTATATTTCTGAAAAATTAACATCACTTTATGGTTTGGATCTTAATAAGCATTACGATCTGGTTGCTGCAGTACAATACAACAGTGCTATCAAAGCTAAGAGTCAAAAATCATTAAAGGTTCATAAGCTTATGCGTGATGATTTTAATGAGTTTAAATTGCTTTTAGACAAAGGCATGGAGATTAAGAGAATTAAAAAAGAATATTTTATAAATAATAACTATCACCCTTAAACCTAAAAGCCACTCTCTTAAAAGTGGCTTTTTTTTACGTTAAACATAAAATAAACTATCACTAAAACCCTTTTTTAAAATATAATACTTTTAATTTCTATTTTAACTGGTGATACATTGTGAGTTTAATTAAGAAGCAAAAAGACATTCTATCTCACGACCCTCTTGTTTCAATTTTTAGTAACAATGACCTTTTAACAATCTCAGTTGATACGGATTCTGAAGATTTGAATCGTCAACCTAAAAATATAAAAATCCCGAATGCCGATCTTAAAGAGTTAACAATACAAATCAGTGGTTTTGATACTTTAGAAAACAATGATGTTGGTCGTTATTTCACTTGTTCTGGTACCGTAGAGCTCGTTAATACACTAGGTAATGGTGAAGAAAAACGTTTTGTATTAGCAGAGCCAAAAATCAAAGTAAACGTGGCTAAAAAAGGTCATTTACCGCAAACAGAACAAATTAAACAATTGGTTCGTAATGCGTGGATGGATGCATTTAGCTATGGTTGCCAAAACATTAACCAACCTTACCACTATGAAGATGAAACTTGGTTTGAACGCTTCAAAGGTAGCATTATTGGTAAATTTGTACTGATCGTACTTGCCACTTTCTTTGCTGCTTTCATTGGTTTGGCTATTTTTGGTTATGCTGCTGGTAAAAAACAACAGGACCCAACATTAGAAATTGCGAATCAAATTGCTCAAGATCCTGAAGCATTAAAGCAATTGCTGAATCAATATGATCAACAAAATAACCAATCTGGTGCACCTACTCCACAAGCATCACCAGAACAAGCAGCTGAGCAAGAAAGACAGCAAGAAATTAGTTCATTCGGTTTAGATGCTGGATCTAGCGAATAACGCTGATTAAGCAATAAAAAAGCACCTTAGTCATAAATACTTTGGTGCTTTTTTTATGCCTAAATTTATTATGCAAATTTAAAAAGAATCCAAATGATGACGAGATGTACTGGATAGAACCAGTACGCCCACTTCCCCACTGGCGGTAATTCAAAAGGTATATTCATGTGCTGTCCTTTCAGTAGGAATTGTGCACCAATACACGTTGCAATGGCGCTACTGACAGCAAATGAGAATGCCAAAGAATATGTAGTCATATCCGTATAGTAGCCACCAATCAACCAGTTGAAAATGTTGGCCAATGAAGTGAGCAAGACGCTGATCATTAAAAAGTATTTCTTAGAATGAACGTTGGTTGTTTTAAAGAATAAATACAGGAATACAATTAATAAAACGCCCCACACGCTATACATAATAAAATTAGATAGCAATGTGATCACGACTAACAGAGAGACAAACTGCAGCGTTGCATATTTATGTTTAGATTCCCCTAATACAACAAGCAAAAATCCTAAAAGCAACGTAGGCATGACGTTCAGAGTTGTAAATGGCTCTTGGTTGAATAGTTGATACGGTACTTCTGATAGCACACAAAACAACGCCAAATTTTTAAAATAGTTTTTTAATGTATGGGTTTTCTTTTTAGAAATAGCTTGGTTCAAATTGAATGCAAGCATGATACAAAAAATAGGAAAAGCCCAACGGCCAATCGTCCTCAACAACAGATTATATTGAGGAAATAATATTGATGCGTGGTCAATAACCATGGTCACAATCGCAATCCACTTCAATAGATCCAAGGCTCTATTGCGATCTCGCACGGCGCTTTGGCTAATTACAGCTTCTTGTAGATGAACCATGTGTTATTTTTCGCTAAAGGGTTTGTATAAGCATCACTACGCTGTTTTCGGGTGTTGTTACGATTATCTAAGATCTCAATGCTATTCCAACCTTCGGGATAACCGAGCACCAGGCCAGAGTTATAAAATCTCGTGCGATGACGCTCTTCATCGCCGGCATAAAACAAGTACGCACGAATATCGTTATACGGTCGATGCCCGACCAATACGTTATCTTCATCACGATCAAAGTACTCATAAATTAAATCCGTATATTCACGATTGAAGTATCCGCACTTCTCAAACAGATCTGCACTTGAACGAAAAGTAATAGATTCCTTGGCCAGTGTTTTATTTAAAATCATGCGAGTGACATTACGAGCAAACACGGGCAAATTAAAATGCACAGGCAAATGAATTTCATTTATTTCGGACAAATCAATAGGATCACCAAAAGGATTAGAAAGTTCTAATGCTTTTTGATAAAAGTCCATCCATTGTGCAAGATATTCATCAACAAACTTTTTCTCACCATAATAAATTGGTAATCCATCAACCGTTAAAAGGTTTTGTGGAGGAAAAATATTGTTTCTTAAATCTAAGATGCTTTGTTTTAATTTTGCGATTTCGATTGGATCACTAATCATAACAACTCACTCGAATTAGAGTATTAAAATAATTATATAGGTTTTTAATTAATTGGATATAGGTTTTTAGCTCAGTAAATAAGCATTTTTGTTGTGTGGCGAATTAGATTTGATAAAAAATTTAAAAGAATATTTATTCTAGGAATTATTGATACAATGTATCTAATTTCTTACGAATTAGTATATACAATTGGGATTACTATGCTTACCCCTGATCGAATAGACAAACAAGTTAATTTGGCTGGAATTTACCAGTTGTGGACCAATTTATTAAATCACTTGGACATTGATAGTCATCCTGAATACAACATCTATAAAACTCAGCCATGGTACTTGGCTAATTTTGTAGATTACCTACGCCTACTCAACTTTAAGTTTGATGAATTAAATCTAAGAGAGATTCGTGCAGTTGATTATGACTTGGTAGATTGGTCATTTCTTAAATCTAATCGCCTAAGTGGTGTTGAGGTGTTTAAGGACCTTACCATTTATCTGCAGAAACCCATTTTTGTTACGCAATATCCTAAATGTGTAGCCATCAATGCTGATGTTCGCGATCGTAAGCTTGCGGAGGTTATTTATGATTACTACAGACGCTTCTTACCGTTTTTCTATTCATTCATTAAATTGATCAGATCAACGCAGCGCTTATCTCTAGAACGTAAATTACCCGTGATTGATAACTTTATGTCTAATTTTGGAGATCTTAGTACTGGTGTGTTTTATTCAAATATTCCATTTGATGATGCAGAGCTCAAAAGGATTTTGAAAAATGGCTTTGAAAAATATAGAGAGCATAAATCAGAACAGCGGTTTAGCCGTGCCATCGCAGAGCTAACACCGATGTTTAAAGCTTTATCTGAATACTTAAAGATTGTGTCTACGGTTAACTACGTGGATCTAGACCTTATTCACTTCTTACACAATGCATTTTTGGGTAAAAACTTTAATGTTTATTCAGATCTATTCGCTTTGGATAAAGAACCTAATTTGTTGGTCAATTTAAGTTGGACATACACAAAAGCATTTCAATATTCATAAATAGCACCATGGTAGTTTATGTGCATCGGCTATATCAAAAGGAAGAAGAATATAGCGATCTTTTAACGAAAGGGCCTGGTCATACCGAAGTTTTGTAGCAGAATCTCTAAAACAAGCTAGGTAAAGTTCAGTCATAAAGTTTCTCTTAAGCTACCTTCTTATTCAGTATGTGTTCGGCTAAGCGCTTGATACCGCCACCGTCCGTAATTAAATGTTCAAATAATTCGCCATTCGGGTTTTTAACTCCTTCCAACTGGCCTTTTTTGATGCCTAAGACATCAGAAATAATTGGATCTGAACCCGAATCAGCCAACAAGTAATATGCCGAGATCTGTTTGATTTGACCGTCACGGTCTAAGCGACCAATACATTGATCATGAACACCAGGCGACCAATCCAACTCACCAAACACAAATGTTTTGCATTTTGAGTGGTACTGCAAGCCATCAAGCCCGGCAGATGAACGTAATGAACTAATGAAGACTTTACTTTCATCATTCAAGAATGCTTGTTTAGATCGTTCCTTAGCTGCAGGTCCTTCCGTACCTGTATACATAACAGGATTGAATTCAGCCAAGCGTTCTAGCCAAATGTTGTACACATCTCGATGCCAACCATAAAGCATGACTGATTCACCAGACTCAACAAGCATACGCACGAACTCAGCGACATACGGCGCTTTGGCGATACCTGTTGCTTGGCGCATCATAATATTGAATTCTTCTGTCGCACGAAGCTTTTGCCCTTGGAATTCTTGAGTAGAGCTTAAAATTACTTTTGCCAGTTCCATTGCCTTGCCCTTAATTTGATCCAGTACTTTAGGATCGCTTTCGACATATTGAGGGATGATTTGTACTGGCGGTAACTCTCGATTTACATCTGCTCGAGTACGGCGCAACATTAGACCTTCATCACGTAAAAACATCCCAAACGCTTTAGGATCATTAATACGTTTTTCGTGTGAACACCACTCACGAGCGAATTCGGTAGCGGTACCTAAGCTATCTGGACGCAATATTTCAATGATGTTGTAGAATTCATCACCGTAGTTATAAATCGGTGTAGCTGATAGACCGAGGCGTAATTCAGCTTGGTCACTAATGAGTTTAGCAGCGGAATACTTTTGCGATGTATAGCCAGTCCGTAACTCTTGGATCTCGTCAAACACTACGTACTTAATCTTTCCGGCAAGATATTCAGCCCAACCGTTCAACTTTGAATAACTGGTGATAATGACATCGGGTGCTGCTTCACCCTCTTTGTGCAATGGATAAGGCGATGCTTTCTTTAGGATGTGACATTTTAGGTGCGGAGCAAAGCGTTCAATTTCATTCTTAATTTGCATTGGAAGATGTGTCATTGTCACAAAAAGCGCCGGGAGCGATTCAGGTAGAATCATCGGACATATTCCACTCGCTGTTTTGCCAAGGCCCAAATCATCCCCCAAGAGCAAACCTTTAACATTAAGTAGTAGATCTGCAGCTGCTCTTTGATACTCATATGGAGGCACGGCAAGATCAAATGTTTTGATCGGACGTTTATAGTCCATCACATCCAAAATATCTTCTTTTAGCGACACATAAGCCTTAGATTGCGCTTTCATGTATTTAAGATCATCAACACGCATTGGATAACGTTCAATAAACCAAAGTAGGTCGTGACAATTAGACGGCGTATCGCTTAACTCAATAAATTTTGATGCATGTTGGCTGACTTTTGGGAATACACGCTTAAGTCGTGTTTTAACATGTGGTTCACATTCAATGTGCCAGTTTTTTTCTTGACGAGAAATGGTGCCGTAAGATTTATACATTAGAAGACCCCCACTAAAATACGATGGCGGTAAATAAATTTATTGTTCAGTTGGATTGGAATGTTATTCACCCAATACGGTGTACCAACCACATAGAGCGCTTTTATGCTGTCATGGCTTAAATAACGATTGATCTGACGCAATAATGCGTTACGTGCACCATCTATTTTTAATTCAACACCCACCTTGCCGACATCAAGCTCAACAGTAAAATCAATGATGTCTTTATTTGATAGACGAACCTCACGTTCATACGGAATCTCATTGGCAATAAACATTTGCTCAATCGCGAGTTGTAAGTCTTTTTCGTTATAAAAACGGTATTTGTGTGAAGAAAACAGAATTCCAAGCTCTTCAATCGTTTTCATTCTGCATCCCCTTGGTCAGCTTTAGCAGCCTTTTTGTTTTTCTTCACCTGGCTTTTATCAATGGATTTTGATGGTACCAGTTCAACTTCACATTCAGTACACGATAATCTAAAAGTAGGACTACACGTTGCACCACGGCCACACTCAGGACACGCAAAAGATGCCCTAGTCTGTTTCTTAGGCTCAGGCTCAGGCTCTTCAAAATTGGCTAAACCAAGCTCTTGATAGAGTGTTCCACCGATCATAGTTTCTTTGAGTACAATAAACTCGTTATCATCGCCGTTTGGTTGTTCACCCTTATAAAGTTTAACAACCTTAGGTTCTGGTATTGGTTTGTCGTCATCATCTAACGGATCTTCATCAAAAGCCGTTGGATAATAACCGCCAAGGTTTGCACCGGTATTTGATATGTCGATTAGTCCGATCGCTACATCAAAGGGATTCATTGTAGTGGGAGTCGGTTCCTCTTCTTCATCACTTGTTGGGATGGCATATCCAGTGAGGGAATCTTGTGCTTTTGACGGTTCGGCAACTGGCTTCTCTTTTTTAGGTGATTTCAAAGCTGAATTGATTTCATTGCCAAGTAAGGCAATATGAAATAGCTTTGGAGAAGCAGTCGGAATGGACTCCAACAACTGCACTTGCTCTTGAATCATTTCAAGACTTGAAATCGTTTTGGGTGCGTACTTGTCATACCATTTGATGATACGCCCTTCATCGACTAGCTCATTGCACACTTGAATAAACAAGCCATCAGGTACAACGATTTCGGTCATCTTCTCGCCTGTCGTGCGACCTTCTTTTGTGCCGTCATCAGTCATAATCAAACCGATCTCAAGCATAAATGCCGCAAACTCAGCATTGTGATATGAGCGTTTAGATGGCTCACCAAAAATGCTTTGTTTCATATGACACATCTCATGTGCATAGCATTTAAAAATGTTAAGCAATGGTTGGGTGCCAAAGTAATCAGGGTTAAGGGCCAGTTCGTGCGTATACGCCGTATCATCTTCTGTCGAAGCAAATCTATTCTCAGACCAATAACCGGTATTTTTGTTGATACGTTGAAGCGTAATCAAACAATCTGGTAATTCATTTTTGAATAGCCTTTCATTGAAACGGTCATACACCAACTGCAGTTCTTCATAAAACTGCAACGTAGTTCTATTCTTTATGTTCATTTTTCAGTCGTCCAAACAGGATCAAACTAGGTGTGGATTGTACAAAACAACGTTTAAAGTTTACGCACAGCTTAAAATACAGTCAATAGTTTAAAATAATCAGCAAAGCATATATTTTTTTAAAAAAAAATTACAACACAAAAAATAAGTATCATTAAAGTGTAGGTTTAATAAATTGTGGTTGGTTTTCATAATATGAATGTTACGCTTTACTTCCACACAAAACTGGTGTTCCTATATCAATTTTGAGGGTTTTAAGTATATTATAAGCCACTTTTGTTAAATGCACATAGAAGTTACTTTTAGCGTTTATAAATGCTGAATAATACCCTTATTGTCAATAAGGCGCTATTTAAAGGCAATGGTTCTTAATAATGCTGTTTATAGAAAACTGGATATCGAAATGAGTCTGAATAACATAAAACTAACAGCCAATTGTTTTGCCCTTACACATCCTGAAAATGAAAAGAACTTGTTCAAGTACATTTTTAGAGAAATGTTTAAACGAAATAAGGTCGAGACATTCTGTTCCGCAAAAGTCATATTTTTTACAGATGGCAAGCACATCTATTTAAGAACGTGCGTATCGGACGTCAAAATCCCAATGGCCAAAGAATACATTGAAATTTCGCACGGTCAGCAAATCACTGGAAAAATCATGGTTCCTCTTAACCGTGAATGTAGCTTTAACCGCCAAGAAATTGAAGAATACATTTCGGTCCACGGCGAAAAACCCAAAGGCAATTCAGGTAAGAAGCGTAAAAATCTAACTGGAGATGAAGCAGCCGAATTCACCAAAAACGCTCTTAGTAGCAAAGGTCTATTGGATGTCACTATAATTGAGCAACAATGTGGACCACAGCTCAGCATTTTGAATATTCCAGTCCAGACCATAGATATTTCATTTAGTGCGACTGTTGGTGATTTAGAGCTATTTAAAACAGCATGGCTCAATGGTATTGGTCGTGATAAAACCTACGGCTTTGGAATGATCCGCTTAGATGGTACTTTGTTTACACCGCCTTGTAATAATAGTGCTCACGCCTAATCGAAAGGACTTTTAAAGTCCTTTTTTAAACGAAATTTTTTCAGATATTGATCTGATATAGATCCTGGTTGCTCAACATGAGAAATAAAGATTTAGATCCAAAGATAGGAATACCACTTAAAGTCATCACAGCGCGATTAGAACATGTGAAGTTTAACCTCAATGGCTTAATGAAATGTGTAGAAGCTTATGCGATCGCACGACAAAACAGTAAAGATCCGCACGAATGCCTAATCAGTGGTGATGAATGGACATATGCTGCACTAGATTGTCGAGATCCTATCTGGCGTGAACGAATGAAACGCACCAGTACCATTATGGGTGTTCAAGCCACTGGCCAAGAAATTCCACTCTCATTTATCAATCAGCTACCTTGCAACATTGGTGAAATCATTACTCTTGGCTCATGGAGCCTAACCAAAAATATTTATCGGTTTGAAGATCAAGTCATTCAAATGCTTGTAAAGACCGAGTACAACCGCAGTATCCCCGGTTTCCTATTAAACCTACCTGATATTGCGATCTACGTTCAAACCGACAATGCCAATCTCTACGTGCAAAATGAACAAGTGGTCGGTGTTATTTTTGCGAAAAACACGTTGAACGATCGCAAGGTGCTATTTACCACGGTATATACCGATACTGGCTTAGCAAAAACCATTACCATGCACTTCCCTGATGATGATGATTTTGAATCAACTGTTGAGGACTGCATGACCGATTTCATTGATACGTTTTTTGATGAAAAGAACTTGCCAGATGAACAAGAAATTAACACGTTCATGGAACTGCAGAAGAAGCTAATCAATTTGATTCTATGGTTCAGCCAAAAAGAACCAGATCTCAGACCATTAACACCAGAAACAACACAAGCCAGGCCTAAATTAGAGCTGATTAAGCGTGAATTGCGTTTATTTGAGGCCAATAAGTACAAGCCGACTATTGTTGGTACCGAAACAAATAAAAAGATCAATGAAGCGATCCTAAAGCGCGATGAAGATCTAAAGTCTGGCAACTACAAAGGTACCAAAAAACCACATCCACGGGTTCCTCACTGGAACTTTTACTGGTTGGGCAAACGTGGTACCAAAGAAAAATGGGTTAACCATTGGATACCATTTCAGATTGTTGGCGGTGTGCCTAAAGAAAAAGGGCTCTAAGGAATAAGTTATTAATTACGCAATGGTTGGGTAGTCTAAAAAATATTGGATTCCAACACTGATTCCGTAAAGCCAGTAAAAGCCCCATGAAATAAGAAAGAGCCCTATGTTGGCTCTTATTTTGTTTTTGTAAATCTCAATTTTAACGCAGCGTGATTTTCACTTTACCAACACACTTTTTGTTTAGTGGGCGATTATTACTATCTACCCGTCTCATATAGCCACATTGACTACAAGCAAAAGTATCATTACCTGAATCATTCGTAAATTTAAGCCAAATGTGACCATTGCCATCGTCTATATCTGTTTTAACGTATTTATCTAGATTCATGCTTAAACCTCTTAATAAGCTCACTCGATAATAACAATAGTTTTGCTTAGATAGTATTTTTCCAAAAGGAATTATTAACAGATTTTATATGTTTTTTAAGAAAAGTTTTTGAGCGCTTTTATTTATTAAAATTGAATTATTAAGCAAGGAGTTATAAAGCATGGCTAAATCAATAGACCAGTTATGGAGTGAATTACAGCAGATTCAATTTGATGAATCTAATTCCTTACCATGCGAATTCCATATCTGGAATAAAGGTACATATCGCTATCAGATCCTAGATTGGTTTGAAGCAAATTCTGAAAATGGCGTATTAAGCTTGCAAGGCAAAACCCATAAAACATTATGGGAAGAGTTTGGCAACACCCCGATAAACAATGATGATGAAATCGAAGAAGACTTTCATCTATGGGGCAAAGGTACAGACCGCTTCATTATCTGGCACTGGTTTGATGATCAATTAGAACACGGTGTAATTAGCTTAATTGAGAAAGGAGTTGCGTAATGGGATTATTTAGTTGCCCTCACTGTAATAGTGATATTGATACTAACGATAAAAAGTCTGGCCATCAGGTGAATGATGTAATTCAAGAAACCTTTTGTTCTGTTGACTGCAGTATTGAATATCTGGTGCATAACTCACAAATGATTGCAGTAGATCAATACGGAAGTTTGCCATTAAGCAATGAAAACCTGAATGAATTCATTGAAGCATTTTCTAATGAGGGTGTTGAAGATGATGTGTTAGAACACATCAAAGCTGAACTTTGTTAAGTAGTCGCGCACCTGCTCTAAACAACACTGACAATGGCATTTAAAAAAAGGGCTTAAATCAATTAAGCCCTTTTAATATTTATACGATAAGAAAACTTTCTAATGTTTTTCCAGATTCAATCTCACGATTTAACCAGGATGGACGTTTACCACGACCGGCCCACACTTCTTTGTGGTTATTCGGGTTGCGATATTTAGGATCTGCTTTAACCACTGGCTTTTTATTTAATTTACGATTTTCGCCGTGCTCATTTAATTCAAGAATAGTTAAGCCTAATTCTTTTGCGATCTCAAACATTTTGAGATAACCGTCATCAAGTTTCTTATTCTCTACTACAACAATTTGGTTTTGTGCCTTTTTAATTAGGTCTTCTAACTGGTCTTTACTTAGGTTTTCAACTTCCATAACTAATCTCGAAAATTTGGATATATCAAATATACACCAGTGCGTTTTGTTTACAACCGCATACGGTAGTTTTAATTGATTAAAATATTCAACTTATTCCATGGCTATTCTAATTTTTAAGCATAAGTTATTCCCACTTTAAATCCATTAATCTAAAAATACATTCAACCTGTTAGGTAAATTAATATGCACAAGTATCTCATGATGAATCTTGCGATTAACGAAACATCAGCACTACCAATTGGTATCCGTATTTGTGATTTTAATATCGGCTTATATGCCTCTAAGAAAATTTCAGAAGTGCCAGCTTTAATGGCATTGGTTAATTACACCCTGTTTAAGTATTCAAGCTATGAGAGTGAAGAACTTGAAGACATTAAAACCTTATTAGAAGAACATGATTTTAAAACTCGCTATGACTCTTGGGAAATCAGCGGTGATTCTTTTTACGTTTTGGGTTTTAAAGAAATTACAAAAGACGAGTTTGAATTATTGCAAAAACTTGACCTGTTGACCGTGGTAGACGAATACAACTACCACCATAAACTTTTGTCGAATCATGGTGAGCATAATTTTGACGAATATTTCAAAAACTTTAACGAGTCTAAAGAGCAAGAAATCTTGAAGCAGTTTAAAGACATTGCATTCAACCTAAAAAGTGATGCCCCTTTAAACTCGACATTTGCTCAAGACGTTATAGAGTTGCTGACTACCTACAAGTTTGGTACAGCTTTAGAACCTATCGACAGCACTCACAGCGATACAAGAAATCGTTCCTACTTTAGCCATACGCTTGAGGGTGACTTCGCATCTGGAGCTATTCAGGTCATTATTTCAAATTACAAAGAAACTGGCGTCAAAAACCCTTATTCAGTGATTGAGCCTTTAAATCTTGAAATTATGCTTGAAGATGAACAATGTTTTGATGATGAATATGCAAGTCTCGTTGTTGAATGCGAGTATGTGTTTAATCTTATTAAGACCGACTTATACACCAACACTTTTGAATAAACTAAGCCTTTAAGAGAGAAATCTCTTAAAGTTGCGCTTAAAAACGTAAACGATGTTTTTTTAATTGATTAAAAAAGGTTTTGAATTTTTAGCGCTGCAATGGCGCTCGTCATTATTAATTCTTTCTGGATGCTTAAATAAGTATTTTTTAAAAAAACTTTATCCGTTCATATTCTTAATATAATGAAACCAAATCAAGCAAATAGCTTAAAACTTGGAGAAAGCTCATGAATTTAAACCCTAATTTTTGCCCGATCGATTTTAACGAAGTTTACGGCAGTACTGACAATTTACCTTTGTTCTTGGTTAAAGCGTCACGCCAGGATTCTAACGATGACGAGCATAGTGAGTATTTCTTCATTCGAGCACCTCATGAGCACCGTTTAGCTTTCTTCCTTGCTCACATGTTCAAATCACATGTAGATAATGCCCTTTTGACCTTGGAAAACTTGGCTGAAGAAAATTATCAAAATATCCCTGAATTGGAAGAGTTGATGTCTTCATATGGTGTGATTGATGGCGTTGGCGTGGATACACTTTTTGATTTCCGCGCTAAGGAACTCACACTTGATAAAGCGCTGGAGCTAGTCGAATTCATTGAAATTAACCCACTCAATACTGATATTGTGGGCTCACTATTCTTGGAGGCACTTTAATGAATAGTAGCTTTATCTTAATTAATGAAGCTATGGCGCCTATTCGTAAGAATACGGCGCTTTTGGAAACCCTGTTATCTATGATCAGTACTGCAGATCAAGACCACGGCGACCAAAGCCCAAGCTTCCACATTAATATCCATGCTGGCATTGAATTGCCTAATCATGAAATTGCATATACCACTTTAAAAGGTTTTGCAGAGCTGACCGAAGATCATAATCTTTGTATCTATATGAATCCTGAGCTGTCAGAAAATGGCTTTATGTTGCTATCCACTCAAAACGTGGTACCTGATTGCTATGACAATTCTATCTTTGTAGATCTGTCGAATCAGTTATGCAGTTTCTTCAATCAAGAAGTACAGCAGTTAAACGATCAAGCGCAAAAGGCGTTAAAGCTGTTGTTACAGCATAAAATCAATGGAACAGCGATTCGCACGTTCAACCCTGAACAATTGCAGATCTTACAGAAAATCGCTGCATTAGATAGCTTCATGCTCGATGACCAGCGCGATTGGTTTTACTTTTCCGAAGTGGCCATTGATAACGCCTATAAAGACATGAAAAAAGGTTTAGAACTGTTGGTTCTCAACGAAGATATTAAGGATGCACTTAAACAGCTACTTGATGCAAACAACATGGAGTTTTGTGATTTACCAATACTCGTGGTTTTGTATCCCCTACTGGTTAAGTCTGAAGAAAATAACGAACTGGTACAGGCTTGCTTAAGTCATCTCATTGGCAACAACTTAATCAATGAGCCGTTTATTGCTGGTGTACAACTTGAAGCTGGTGCATTTAATAGTGAAATGAACACCTATACTTTATTGCCACACATGAAAGCAGTAAAAGAATTGCTGATAGATATTGAAGCAGATCTCACAAAAGTTTAACCGTTTTACCTGAGCTAATTGCTCAAAACCTTGGAGTTGTTATGGATACTATTGTTCGCGTTAAATCAGTTGGTGTTTTAGGTCTATCATCTAAAATCACGACATTTGTAATCGACATCGAGCTTGATGGCGGTAAATTAAAAATTGAAGATCAATTGCTTCATTTTAAGAATTCTTTACGTACAAGCTATCGAGAATATGATGAAAGTTTAGCGATCGTAAACAATAAGGCTATACTTTCCAATTTAGACAATGCAGTAAAACCAAACGAATTGCATGCTTTAGTTGATGATTATATCGACTCAGTTTGGGTAACAGATGCCAATAAAAACACCACTAAACAGCGCCGTGCGTCACTTGGTTTGCACAATCCAACGATAAAAGACAAAGGTGTTTTGAAAGAAGCCCTTTTAAGTGAAGTGAAATTAGCCTACAAAAACTATATCAATCAGAACGTAGAAGCCTGATCAGATCGGAAGTATGTTGCGACCAGCATACTTCTTTTTTTTTGAACCTTAGCCTAGAATCATCCAATATCATCGCTTCATACCAAGAGAATCATGCCATATCTCATATATTTAATGTTCCTTGCGTTTGCAAGCGCCGTAATTTTAGTGGAAGAGGCTTATGGTCTTAACATCCAATTATTTGCAATGGGGATTGTCGTCATCATTGGACAATTGGCAATTTTTTGTTTTATCAACGCAGCGATTAACATCAACAATGAAAAACAACATCGCAATGCCGTCAAAACCTTGCACTATGGCGCTTCATTTTCATTAATTGTGGTCACTACACTGGTCTATTTATATAAGTATGTGTTGCACAAACAGGAATATTTGACCATGGCGATTTACTTTTTAGGAACGTGGTTTGCCATCACCCTTTTTGACTCAGTGTTTAAGTTAGTCAAAGTTGGTATTTTTAATAGCAAGAAAGACAGTGCTGAAGTTGTGAACTCAACGCGTAAAGTGACGGTAGTTACTTTAGCGATCTGTATGATTGGGTATTACTTATTTAGCAAATATGCATTAAATATTAACGTACTAGACTAGGCATCTTGTAAACAAAACCGCACCTAATACACAAGCGCAATAACCAGCAAAAAAGAACATCCTTTTAATTATTGCGCTAATCTTTTCCGTCACAGTACCGTTATGAACAATAAAAACTATCATAAACATTAAAGCGATCGTGCAGAGGAATAAGGCAAAAACAATTAAATAAGTAAAAGCAAAGTCAAAGTTTAATACCACTGGAAAACCAATAGATACCGCCATTAAAGCTATTGTACTTGATGCATTCATATCTTAAAGCCCATCTAGCAACTAGCTTAATCGTAGCGATAAATAAGGTTTAAAACTGAAACTTTATTATTGAGATTGGTCAGTGCACATTAAAAAAATGTGCTTGGTATATACCAGAAAGCAAAGAACCAGACGCAAAACGCCTGGCTCTTTAAAATTGAAAGGTGAATAAAAAAAACACAAATCACTTGAACGCATTTCTTATTCAAGGTCAGTTTAATTAGATTTCTTGCCATTGTCTATGTAATGTAAACGTGGACAGCATTAAAACAATCTATATTTTTTGAAAAAAGTTTTGAAAAGGTACAGTGAAATATAATGAATGTATGAGCTCAATGCTCACCATTTGGAGAAATTATATGAACTTTGAAATCTTATCTAAAACAAAAGTTGTCGGTCTACAAGAAGATTCTCTCACCTCTTTTCAAAATTTTATGTTTGAAAATATTGCATGGGATAGCCAAGTCCGTGCTGATTATTACCAGTCAAATAAGAATACTGTACTGCTGGAGCTACCAGTACGTTTACGCCGTGACATTCAAATCGAAAACATCAACGGCGCTTTAGATGCACTAGTTGATTTTGAGCTGATCTACAAGCAAGACCAAGGCAAGTTGGTATCTTCATTGGTCGTTGATACGCAGTACTTGTTATGTATAAATGATCAGGATATTGATCTTTGGTCAATCGACAGAGAACTCAGTTTCTTACAAGAAGCTGACCGCAATCACCTTAAGAAGCTTATGCGTCATTGTGATGATCGTTTCCATGCGTGGATGCGCGAGATTAAGTCTTACTTCAATCGTTTGACAGTACAGCCGTTGCATCTTGATATGCAGATCAAAATACGCAAGATCGTAGGCTATACAGCGGTGCTACCTAAGACCTTTCCATAAGGTTTTAGGTGCCAGTATAAAAACAAATAGACCGCAATTAAGCGGTCTATTTTTTTGCCTAAAACGGCGTTAACAGATCTATGTAATATTTAGCCCTTAAAACTATTGGCAAGTATCTGAATAGCGCTCAGCACTTCCAAAGAATGATTCACCCTGATTGTCCACGATGTCTACATACAGATCTGGTTTAACTGGAGCATTGGCGAATACAGAGCAATAAAACGGATGAATCTTTTCATTCACAAAGCGGTTTAAAGAGTCAGTTTCATCAGAAGAGTATTTATCTGCAGTTTTGCTAGACATCTGAACGTTCATATTAAAGTGTTTTGAATACTTCACTTTTTTAAGTACCGCACCAGTTTCAATCTGGTACGGTGTTTTAGTGTTAAGCAAACGCTCAACTTTACGTTTGTTTTCAGCAGTAGGAGAAAGCGCAACAGCAGATTTTAAGCTGTTTGTATTCAGGTTATTTAAAGAACTATTAGCTAAAACAGCGCACGACATAGACACTGAGATTATTGCAACTGCAGATAGTTTTAGTGTTTTGAATACGTTCATGTTTAACGACTTTCCTGTATATACTTAAATTATATACTTAATATACGATATTTGATTTTTTTGGAATTTTAATCTTATTTGATTTTGTTAATCGGTATATACCAATAAGATTGTTTATACGCAATTTAGCAAGAATCGCCCCCTTGTTTGGGGTTACAATTATTGTAATTTACAGATTGTTGATACAGGAAACCGATATGTCTGAAGAAGTGAAATACGAAGACCGTGTACGTGCTGCATACCGTTCTGCTCAAGGCAATGTAGCTCAAGAGTTCTCCCCTCACATTGTTAAAGCATGTGAAGCATCATCAAACGCACGTATGGAGCGCTTAGCAACTGGTCAAACAACATTTGACGAGGAAGAAGCTGCATTGATGAAAAAATGGAATGCACTTAAAAACAAAGCCTAATCATCGCGAATACAACCTAATCTAGCTTACAGCGGATTACCAAACCCAATCACTCATAAGTAGAACAATATGGACGATAAACTTGAGTTTTATTTAGATGCAAAAGACATCTTATCTCAACCTACCAGTTGCCAAGCGCAAGGCGACTATAAAAAGGCACTGGAAAAAGAAATCACGGAACATCGAATAGCGAAAATGGAAATTTCGCCTTTACGTGGCAATTATGATCTCGACCACCTCTCTAAAATCCATGAAAAAATCTTTGAGCATATTTACGATTGGGCTGGAGAAGTGCGTCTGGACGACATTTCTAAACGTGCGATCGACCCGAACGGTAATTATGAAATCGGTCATTTCCTAGATAAAAACCTGATCCCTGATGAACTGAATAAGTTCTCACAGGCGGTTAAAGAAAAAGACCACCTGAAAGGTTTGGACAAAGACCAGTTTGTGCAAGAGTTCACTCAGCTTTATGCCAAGTTAAATGAAGCTCACCCTTTTGAAGAGGGTAACGGTCGCGCTGCTAAACTGATGATGAACCAGCTGGCCAATGATGCTGGTTACACCATGGTATATAGCAAGGTCGGCGTATCAGATTGGAACTATGCGTTTAAACGTTCACTGACAGATCAAGAGCTTTATGTCGGTGAAAACTATGAAAACCTAGAACCGATGGAACAAGACCTCTCTTACCTTTTAAAAGTCATGGACAATATCATTGAACCATACGATCTAGTCCTGAAGCTTGAAAATACGGAAGAACAAGAGCAAGAACAGGAAAATGACCAGGATAAATCAAATGATGATGATTCACCGAGTTACGGATAATTAGATTAATCTGTATACGATAGCTTTTAATTGATTAAAAGATTCTTGAAAAAAGAATCTTTTTTTTTGAGAAAAATTTATAATGAAGTGACTCAGATTAAAATAAAACCTTAGGAAAATATTGTCCGAAACTTGGAGATGAATAATGAATAACGCAGCACATCAATTTGCAAATAAAGTGGTCGCTCAATACCAATTTACAAACGGAAGTGATTCAAGTCTGAATCATTTAATTATCGGCAACAGCACCGCAGAAATTATCGACACCTTAATTTATATGCTTTTCTCAAGCCATGCTGAAACCTATGACGATGGCGTTGTTTGGTTTAAATCAGTGGACGCAATTAATGTTGAGAAGTCTTACATTACTTACAACAGTCGTGAAAACTGCATTTTTGCTTATTTTGTGTTTGATAAAAATCCATTAATGCTGAAAACAACCACATTGCATATTGATAATGTTTGTTACTTTGGATGTGAAAACGACACCACCAATAAAACCATCGAATTTTTAGAAAAATTCAAAGTTCGTGTATCCCTTGCTAAAGAGTGCCACAAGTTCAAATTCAATACTGAGCATCATGAAACCTTGATGCATGAAACCATCAAAACCTTAAAAACTATCTATGAAGAACATAACGACATGGATGCCGAAAAGTTATCTCAACACCATGACACAACTCATTTAGTTAACACATTTCTTGCTTAACCGTACACCATACAATAAACAAAACCCGAAAAAGGATATAACAATGCTATTAGGCGCTTTAAAACAATCTCTAAGCTCAGTCATCGACATGAACCGCTACACCGCCCTTTGCTCACATGTGGAGGGTGAAAACTTGCCGTTATGCGCTCAATTTCGTGTACTTAAATATATCTTTGGTGTGCATGGTCTAAGCGCACTTAAAAATTACAAAGAAGTTGAACACATTGACGAAGCCTTTTTGAAAAAACACTTCCTACGCATGATGAACTATGACTTTGAAGCAGTCATATACCTTGCTATGGTCGGCATGCGCGAACTTATCTTAGAAGCTGATGCTTTTGACCATGACGGCGAACAAAACACCCAAAATGAGCTTAAACAAGCATTCCAATACGTTTCAGAAAATGACGTTCGTAATTTTGCTTATGTCACTCACATGGGCTATTCAGAAAAGTATTTCAACTGGAATATCATTCGCCACCAGTCTAAAGATGAAGCGGATAATCCCCTCACCTTTTGGTTATTTAAGAATGCAATGTATTCACTATTTTTCAACTTAGCCAATCGGAAATAATGCCCCAACTCATTAAGAGTATTTAAGTCCGAACTTAAGTACTCTTTTTTTTTGCATTAGAAAAATAGACCGGTATATACGCCGTCTAAGCATGGCTTAAAACGTATACGATGATTTTAATTGATTAAAAATATTTCAAATATCCATTACGTGTTTTAGGTCGGTTAATTAATTCCAATAAAGTTATTCATTAGTATTTTTTAAATAAAATGGTTCTATCGAAAGCAATTGCTTAAAACTTGGAGTCCTGTAATGAATCAACTTGATAAGCTAAATCATTTAAAAAATATCATCAAGCAAGTACCACATGAGCGTTTTGATCTGGATTTATGGCGCACGATCCCTGGTACCGACAATATGACTTTTGCTCAACTTATAAATAGTGATGCTAATTGTTGCGTCATAGGTTGGGCGACAGCTGATGAAACATTTAAAAGACTTAACTTCATGATGTTAGACGGCGTTCCCCTTTATGCACCATTCCGTGCGAATACTGGTGAGCCATTCACTTATGAAGAACTCAAAACAAATGTTGTTTATCGCGGTTCTGAAGCAGTACGTGAGTTTTTTGGACTCAATTATGAAGATGTCGATCATATTATTTTTGACAGCAACTACGCTTTTGAAGACCGAATCAAAGACGAGATTATTCATCATATCAACCAAGTTATTAATTGCGTGAACATCCGTCCACAAGACCTTGACCACTTGTTATCTAGCTCAATTGTTGCACTGGATAAAGAAGTCCGTGAGTTCACTTTAAATGATGATGAAGTCCGTGAAATATCTGTTGTGGTTGATTGCTTCAATAAGTTTTTCCCCGATGGTGCTTATCTTGAGTTTGTTGCTACGGTCAACGTACCAGGTGATTGTGATCCACTGGAATACATCGCCAGCAATTACAACATTAAAGAGCCATTAGCTTTCGTTCCTAAGCCGAATGAAGCATTAGAAGAATATCTGGAAACATACCCGATCGAACATCTCATGCATAACTGGCAAGAGGATTTCATTTCGCCGTATGACGAAATCATTAATCAACGTTTAACGCATATCGCATTGCAAAATTTAAATAGCGCAAAAGTAGTTCAATAAGGAAACCTACCCATGACAATTGAAAATCCGCAACTCGTCAGTGCCATCAACGAACTTGGCTTTTACTTGCCACAGCAAGTACAACAGATACCGAACACCACAGAAGCCGGTTTTCGTGTGTATGTGATCGATACAGCAAAACATACCAACATCGAGGCACTAATTAGTGCTATTGAGAATGTCAGTATCACTTCACAGCCCTTTTCTTTTCAAGATGATTACGACATGGGCGTGTTTTTTGAGGGATTTAGTTTCTTCTTGCCTATGCTCATTACACAAGACAGTGATGCACCTTTACCACTGTTCTTAATTCAACTGGATTTGTAATTCCAACAGCGGTACGTGCGCCAATATGTACCGCTACCCCTTTTGGCACACCGCCTAAAACTTGGAGCAGATATGAACAAAGCAACGACCGTTGAGCGTTTAGAAAAGCTGATTGAGCTAGTGATCGAGGTCATTCCTGATGAAAGCTTTGATTTCGACATTTGGCGTGATTATGACGCAAGCCATACAGAACAACACACCGATTTCTTTTCAGGTTTCACCACAGAAGAATTGTTAGATAAAAATATTGTAGGATGCCTGATTGGTTGGGCTACGTCTGTCGAGTATTTCCAAAATCTAGGTTTCAATTTTCATGGTTCTGTTGGGCCAATCTTCATGTATGAAAAAATACTCAGCAATGAAGAGCTAAAAGATGCGCCTGTTGTCACTGTACCAGTCGTTTACCAGTGGAAAGCAGTACGTGAGTTTTTTGGCATCACTCAGGAAGATGCTTTGGTGATGTTTAGCTATGACAATTACGACCAGGCCAAAATTGATAAGGACACAATGATTCGATTTATTGAACGCATCATCCAAAAATATAAGTAACCACCGAAACGGCGCAATGCCGTTTTGCTAGACGTTATAACCGCTTACGATGATTTTAATTGGTTAAAATATTTTCAATATTTTTAAATTTTGAGAAAAGTTTTTCCCCTGGTACACCCCTCTATACTTAATCCATAGCAAGCAAGGCACAAAGCCTTAAATCTGGAGTAAGTCGAGTGAATACAGCGCATAAGTACGATGATCAAGTCATCATCCCAACAATAGCCGGGCAACTGGAGTTGCTGTCTGGTACCGATCTAAACAAAGAACTGGCTGAGCATGTTTTTCATGAAGCACCAGACATCGATCTAAGTATCTATGACATTTTTATTGTCTGCTTAAGTGGCGGTAAGGATTCGATTGCAGCGTATTTGCGCTTACTGGAGGCTGGAGTAGATAAAAGCAAAATTGAGCTTTGGCACCACAAAATTGATGAAGAAAACCAGCCGTTCATGGATTGGGTGTTCATGGAAAACTATACCAAAGCATTCGCTCAGGCATTCGACACACCATTGTACTTCAGTTGGCTCGAGGGCGGTTTCCTTGGCGAAATGCTCAAAGAAAACAGCTACTCAAAACCCCACTTCGTAGAAACACCAGAGGGCTTAATTAAGCTTGAACGCGACAACAACCGCAGTAAAACAGGCACACGCTTGAAGTTCCCACAACAAGCAGCCAGCCTCATGACGCGCTGGTGTTCTTCAGCGTTAAAGATCGATGTCGGACGCAGAGCATTGAACAACCAAGAACGCTTTGACGGCAAGAACATTTGTTTTATCACTGGTGAACGCCGTGAAGAGTCACCAAACCGCAGTAAGTACAACCAGCTAGAACCGCACCCATGCGACCGTAGAAGCGGTAAGAAAGCAAGACGCGTTGACTGGTGGAAGAACGTGCTTCACTTCACTGAAGAGCAAGTATGGGAGTTACTGGAGAAGTACAAGGTTACTCCACCAGTGCCATATCGCTTAGGTTGGGGCCGTAGCTCATGCATGACCTGTATCTTCAACAGTCCTAAAATCTGGTCAACCATCAGCACCTACTACCCTGAACGCGCTCAGCTGATCGCTGGTTATGAACAAAAGTTTGATTGTACGATCAGTCGCTCAAAGATCGATGTCGTCAGTCTGAGCAATGGCATTGAGCCATTCGACATTCAGGATATGGAAGCACTGGTACAGTCCAAAATTGAAAGTTATTACCTACCAGTGTTCACGGATAACTGGACGGTTCCACCAGGCGCATTCAACAAGGAGGGTTGTGGATCGCTGTAAATTAGGGTGCCATTTGGCACCTTTTTAGGATGAAAACCGCAAGCGATGTTTTTTAATTGATTAAAAATGGTTTGGAATAATTTTGTTTTTGAATAAGTTTTTGACACCACCTGTCAGCATAAAATGATTTTAAACCAATCAATATGAGATGATGTTTATGACAACTTTAAACGAAACAATGCAAAAGTTCTGTAAAGCTAAGGCAATGATGACCTATTTAATGTCTGATGATCCTATCATTGATGAATCTGTCAGCCGTTACGAAAATTGGGCATTGGCTTATGACCTTTTTGTGAGTATTGGGCATCTGGATCTAGAACAAGTTGAGCAGATCTGGAATGAAAAAACCCATACCAATTTTGTGCTTTGGGGTGTAGTTGGTGAATGTTCAATAGAAGAAATTGTATCGTATGTGACAGAAGAATATGACGCTCAAGCTGTCACACTGGCGCAGATTAATGAATTACAAGACGGTAAAACACTGGCAGAAATCTAAAATCAACCTAAGGAATGAGTTATTAATTAAGTATTAATAGCTCATTTTTTATTGTCTGAAACTATACAACTACCACCTTGAATCATTTTCACAAGCATCGCCATCGCCGTCACCATCCATCATGGTATCTGGGCAGTTTTTCACAAACCAATCAGCTTCTTCTTTAGATCGCATTTGAGAGCAATGCTTACGACCATCGCACTTATAGGCTACTGGCTTTTGATATATAGCATTTGTAGTTTGATTATCTTTATATAGATATTTCTTTAATTGAATGCTACCTAGATATGCCACCCCAATAGCTATGCTAATAAAAATTATCCATAGATATAGTGGCAATGATTTTTGCTTGTCATGCGTTTGTTCATGGTCGGAATAGTAAACATGGATTGCCCTATTTTTATTTTCTTTTTTAACTACCTCGAAATAGACCTCTCGACCTACTATTGGCTGTTCGCCTTTCTGAAAATCCTTAATATGGAAAAATACATCACCAAAATTACTCGTAGATATAAAACCAAAACCACGCTCATTATTATATTTTTTAATTGTTCCTGTTAGTACCACCTAAAACCCCAAATATATATTAAAAGCTATATTAATTATATTTGTTAAACCTAAATAAATACTATCTTTTTTTTAAAAAATAGTTTTAAGGTTTATGGATTTATTATAATTAAAACATCAAAAGCAATTGCTTAAAACATGGAGTAGCTATTATGAATAATTTTTTCGCTGGTGCTGAAGTCATCACTGTTTTTTCTTTACAAGACGCTTTAGAAGAGGGCGTGATTCTTTGCCTTAGCGATAAAGAAGAACATGCCAAAGATTGCAAACAGTTCTATAAGTTCCCTGTTTATATTACAAGCAACTTGTATAACAAGCACCTGACAGCTGCAAAAGCAATTTTTCCGAATGGTACGGAAGCTGATGCTGAAAAAATCAATGATTTAATGGGATATACCATCTTTGATATGTTGAACATGAGCGTTCGTGGTTCAGTTGCACTTAATGACCAAAGCGTTAAGTTTAAATATGCTCTACAAGATACACCGCATACCTTTTCTGACACCTTAATCACCAATATTGCTACGGTTGGGCCTGGTGTGAATGGTGAGCCTATCATTACTTTTATGATGCCTGAAGACCAATAAACACAACACCTAGCATTGACCAAACAATGCTAGGTTTTTTTGAGATCCGAACGTTCATTGAGAGGTATAAAAAATTCAAATGGCGACTATGAAAATTGACAACCCTGACTTATTCGGCTTTGCAAATATGCAAGAAATAGAACAACAAAGAGAAAAAAACGAATTAAAACGTATAGAAACGATGAAGCTTGTCCGTTGTGACTGGTTTATCGCCGTGACATCTACTGGAGAGCTGTTTAAGTACAGTGAAAAAGTACCAGCAAAATATAAGGCGTTTAAAGGCATTAAATTATTCAAGTGCTGGAATGAAGCTACCGCGGATCTCGTGTTAAATGCCGTAAAAGGCGCAATCAAGCGTGATCATTACGAAGTGCCAGACGTTAAAAAAAGCAAAAAGCTTGCTGTTGATAGTTGGGTAAGAAACATTGATCTAAAGTTTCTACATTTGCCAGTCGGTCAACTCACCAACCTATACAGGGAACATCAGGAGCGTTTAAGACTGAAGCGTGAAAAAGCCAGACTTAAAGAAAATGAAAACACGTATGACGTAGAACCGCACTAATCACACCCACCAGGAATAAGCACCCATAGCTTATTCCTTTCATAAGATGATGGCCGTAAACGGTGTTTTTAATTGATTAAAAATAACTTGAAACCATGAGCCTATCAGCCGTAATACTTTTACTGAAAAGTTATACAGGCCACATGCACCGATATAATGAATACATCAAAGCTCATTGCTTAAAACTTGGAGATACGACAATGCAACTACAAAAATTTAATACTGGTACTGCTAATGTGCGCCACTTGCTACAAAGCTTCACCCAAGCGTATGACGGTTTACCAAGTTGCGTCATCAATGTGATTGGCGTAGCAACCAAAGCAGATCCGCAGTTTATTTTTAACATTGAACTGGATGTCATTTTATTTCACCAACACAAGTCACAAGCCTACTGCATTGAAGTCAATGCACCGTTACAGGTTCAAGCCATCGCAGACGCTCACGAATCATTTAGATTCAGTCCTGATGATTCTCATGCATTGATTGAGGGCGAAGTCATGGATGTGGCGATAAATTTACAACGCCAAGCCATTAATGACATGATTCAATATGATTTGCTGTCAGATGCAGAACTGGAAAAGTTCAATACATGGAATAAAGGTTTCGCCAGTGCATTACTGACAGAATGTTTTGAAGATGTCGCAGATTTTAATGCGCTGCATAGCTCACATTTTATGGCGAACACTGTTTATTTAAGACTGATTGAGTACTTTAAAAACAACCTGTCATAAGAAACCATTAAACAAATAGAGGGAGATCCAATAAAGGTCTACCCTCTTTTTTTTATGCCATTAGATTTAATGACGTATACGATGTTTTTTAATTGATTAAAAAATATTGAAATTTTTCATTGCCAGTTCCATAAGTAATTTGAGAAAAGTTTTTAAGGGATATTTCACAAATATAATTAATTCATACCTAAGCAATTGCTTAAAACTTGGAGTTGAAGATATGAAAAGCGTACTTGATTTTTTTACAAACCGTTCTAAAACATTAAACATTATTGTGAATCCTGAATTAAATACAGGTCATTCCCTTGCTGATTTTTCGTATAACGAAGAATTGCATCAAGACCTTAATGTATTAACGGTTATTCCGCTTGATCATTACGGAAACTTTCTATCTTTAACCCTTGATGATTGGAGCGTTATTACTTCAAAAGTTCAATTCCCTGAGCATCTTGATTTTAATCAATTACTCAGCATTTTTTGGGAAACACAACCCATTTTAGTTGTTACTGACATCGCACGTTCAGAAGTGCATGACAGCGACTTTTTTCAACAAAGCTTGGTCAAGCAAGTCAATCTTGCATATAGCCGAGATATTGCCAGTGAATATGCACCAGAAGATGTTCACTACATCTCTCAATCTTTTGATTTAGATAAGCTGATGCGTTGCGGTGTATATCTGCAAGGTCATTGCTATTCAGCTCATGATTTCGTCATTAACAACCATAACCTATTTGAAAAAGACAGCTTGATTGTGCCTGTTTTTAACATCCACTCGACACAAAAAGAACTGCAACAATTTTTAGTATTTGATCTGCAAGGTAAGTTTTTGGATTGCGTTGTTGGCACTGAAGTTTTGTACTAAGGAATATTGATCATGTCTAAAAAATACTTATTGATTGAATTGAGCTACGAAGCACCAAACAACACCAGTGCTGATGCTGTTTTGCACAATGTCTATATTGATATTAATCACCCTGAAAATCTGGCGATGTTTAGCGAGTCTTGCAAGAATCGCCATGAAATTAATGAAAACCTACCCATTTGCCAGTTAATCACTTCATGGGTTCGATTACTAGGGATCTTCACCATTCTGGACAATACAGATCAGGACAAAGAAACCCCTGTTCTCATTCAACTTGCTGACGGCGGTACTTTATCTATCGATGGTTGGGAAATTCTCGACCAAGAAACCAAAGATAGACGCTTGGCGTTAATGGACATTGAGCCAGATGAAGAACAAGACGTAGACGACCCTATTTTGTTCGCTCATGAGCATTCAGACTCAATCACACTCACCAAAGTCGAAAAGCCAGTAGCAGAAAGTGTATATGTCGCTACGCGTAACTCTTACAGCAACAACTTTGATTTAGTTCTTGAATGTATCTTGAATCCTGAAAAATATTACAGCCTATATCAAGGCTCATATGATGGCACTCATGTTCAAGTGATCCTGAATGACTTGGCACTACTACCATCATGTAAGACACATAAATCAGAAATTGGCGACTATGTAACATGCAATGTACTGGAGCTGTTCAAAGGCTCAATAGATGCGTATGGCGCAGAAAGTGAATTTATTGATTCATTCGTGCAACTCGACATTACACCGTACTTAGATAGCACACTGAAAATGGACTACACCGAATTGCAGTTTAGCTACCAGAGCAACGATCTCATTGCATTTTTTGGGAATGATCCATGTTCTTAACATGGATCTCTATAGAATAGGAGAAAATACAATGTCTGATCATATCTATAATTACATCATCGGCAGAATCGACAAAAGCCGTAAAATTATGGTTCTGGTGAACTACGAATCAAGATCCAATCTGGTGACTCAAGCACAGTTAATGAAAGTCCAATTCCCGAACCTCAATACCTTGAGAATGTTCCTGAATGACTTTGAGCCAACGGAAAAACATGTTATCCATTACTCGAAATACAGTAAAGAAATGCCATCAGGTGCAGATGGATATTTCCTATTTTCAGAACATGACCAACAATGGAATATTTTTGATCCAAAAGTTATAAATCGGTTTGTTCACATACACCAAGAAGCACCAGAGTTCGATAACTACCAAGATTATATCTGTTCTTGTGAAGTCAAAAACTCACCTACACTTAAAGCAAAACATAAAAAACAAGCATTTGTGCAGAAGATGATCTTCACTTCATTGGGTTTTGAGCGTTATTGCCATCATTGCAATGGCTATGAACCACTGGATCGCTTTTATTATCATTCTGATACCAAAACCTATGAAGCAGTTTGCAAGCCTTGTTATGTTCCTCATTACAAGCCTTACAAAATGAAAAAACGTATGACCAGTACGGTTGAAGAATATATTTAATCATTAACTAGAACTCAAAAAGATGGGCGAATTCAAACATGAGGTGCGACAGTTTCAAAAGCCATATGATAATCAACAAGCTGAGCAAATTTCTCTAATGGTGTAAGCCAATCTAACGCCTTTCTAGGACGAGTATTCAGTGACATGGCAACTTGATTTAAATAATGCTGATCTGCCTGATTTAAATCAATCCCTTTAGGTAAATATTGCCTAATTAAACCATTCATATTTTCGCATGTGCCTTTTTGCCAGGGTGAATGTGGGTCACAGAAATATACATCTATGCCTAAATCTTCTTCGAGTATTTTATGTTCTGACATCTCACGTCCACGGTCATAGGTCAACGTTTTACGCACTTCTGCAGGTAAATATTTCAGAGCTTCAGTTAAAGCCTTGCGCACTGATTCTGCCTTTGCATCAGGTAATGTTGCCAAGATACAGAGCCGTGTATTTCGTTCAATAAGTGTTGCTATCGAACTTTTATTGTCTTTACCTTTAATTAAATCAGCTTCCCAATGACCCGGTATTTTTCTTTCTTGAACTTCGGCTGGGCGCTCATGAATAGTTTTAATATCCTGTAATATAGAATCTTTTTTAGGTTCACCGTTAGCTTTTCGCTTTTTATTTTCATGACGTAGACAGGATAATAAGTCTTTTTTCAACTCACCCTTGGGTAATGCTCGTATCGTTGAATAAATCGTTGTATGGCTTACATTCATTGTTTGATCCAAATCAGGAAATGTCTTTAAACGCTTTGCTATTTGCTGAGGAGACCATAAACAACGGATCGCTTCAACAATAAATTTCCAGAGGATTGAATCGATTTTGAGTTTTCTGTGACCACGTCTACGTCTAGCAAAAGTGTTATCAGAAGCATATTGAGCTTGATAAACGTCATTGATGCTATTTCTTTTAAGCTCACGATAGATCGTACTAGGATGTCTTTTAATAAGTTCAGCAAATTTTCTGGCTGAAAAGCCTTCTTTTCTTGACTCAAGCATTAATGCAGTACGATCTTCAAAGTTAAGATGATGGTATGACAATTTTATATACTCCATAAACCCTTTAAATTAATTAGGTGGTTTATGTCGCACTTCAAGTTTTACTCTGCCAAGTATTTTTAGATAATGCTTGGAATCAATTCAATTCATCAAGTTTTAAAAAATAATTCCTTTTGTCAGGTCTATCATTTTTTAAATGCTTTAAAAATATTTTCGCAGTTTCCTCCGATGCATCCTCTCTTAGGCAACGTTCAACAAAGGATATATCTACAAATTCATCTGCTAACCCAGCACGACCAAGATCTAAAAAATAAATTTCATTGAATTTATCTATAAAAATATTACTATCCGTGATATCGCCATGAGAAAAAACCAATCTTTCTTCAACACGAGTCTCGGTTAACTCATTCCATAGACTTAGGTAAGTTTTATGGTCTCCCCATAATTCAGTGTCAAAATCATCTTGATCTATATCGTCAAGGAGTTGGTTATCAATAAAAAATTTTGACTCTTTTAACCGATGATCAATGTTTGAAATAAATGGACAATCAATAATAGCAATTGAATTTAACAGATTGAGTGCCTCCTTATAGATAGCAAGCAATTCTTGGTCTGTTAAAAAAAGCGCTGAAATTGGTTTTGCATTGATCGCTTTAGTGATCATGAATTCAAACTGCTCATCCTGAAAAGTCATGATGAGTTCAGGCACCTTTAATTTCTCAGAGAGCCAACTCAACATTTTCGCTTCACGAGAGACACTGTATGTGGTCTCTGTATATAAAGTGCTAGATCGCTTAAGAAAAAAAGTTTCATTATTTCGATTAAAAGAATAAACATCCGATGGCGACTGACCAATTTTATTTGGCTCTAAAACGCTGTTTCCGATAAATTGTTGAATAATATTGGGCAATTCCATCAAGTTTTCCTTTTATTCAGCATTAAAAACCCCGCAAATGCGAGGCCTAGTAAATAGATGATCTTAATTTGGTTCACTGTAGCAAAAATATGGGGCGAATTCAAACATGAGGTGCGACAGTTTCAAAAGCCATATGATAATCAACAAGCTGAGCAAATTTCTCTAATGGTGTAAGCCAATCTAACGCCTTTCTAGGACGAGTATTCAGTGACATGGCAACTTGATTTAAATAATGCTGATCTGCCTGATTTAAATCAATCCCTTTAGGTAAATATTGCCTAATTAAACCATTCATATTTTCGCATGTGCCTTTTTGCCAGGGTGAATGTGGGTCACAGAAATATACATCTATGCCTAAATCTTCTTCGAGTATTTTATGTTCTGACATCTCACGTCCACGGTCATAGGTCAACGTTTTACGCACTTCTGCAGGTAAATATTTCAGAGCTTCAGTTAAAGCCTTGCGCACTGATTCTGCCTTTGCATCAGGTAATGTTGCCAAGATACAGAGCCGTGTATTTCGTTCAATAAGTGTTGCTATCGAACTTTTATTGTCTTTACCTTTAATTAAATCAGCTTCCCAATGACCCGGTATTTTTCTTTCTTGAACTTCGGCTGGGCGCTCATGAATAGTTTTAATATCCTGTAATATAGAATCTTTTTTAGGTTCACCGTTAGCTTTTCGCTTTTTATTTTCATGACGTAGACAGGATAATAAGTCTTTTTTCAACTCACCCTTGGGTAATGCTCGTATCGTTGAATAAATCGTTGTATGGCTTACATTCATTGTTTGATCCAAATCAGGAAATGTCTTTAAACGCTTTGCTATTTGCTGAGGAGACCATAAACAACGGATCGCTTCAACAATAAATTTCCAGAGGATTGAATCGATTTTGAGTTTTCTGTGACCACGTCTACGTCTAGCAAAAGTGTTATCAGAAGCATATTGAGCTTGATAAACGTCATTGATGCTATTTCTTTTAAGCTCACGATAGATCGTACTAGGATGTCTTTTAATAAGTTCAGCAAATTTTCTGGCTGAAAAGCCTTCTTTTCTTGACTCAAGCATTAATGCAGTACGATCTTCAAAGTTAAGATGATGGTATGACAATTTTATATACTCCATAAACCCTTTAAATTAATTAGGTGGTTTATGTCGCACTTCAAGTTTTACTCTGCCATGGCAACTATTAATTATTGCCATCTTTTTTTGATATAGATCTATGTAATCAGGTTATTTTAATATGTGAGCCTTATTTTATTTAATTAAATATAAATAATTGATATTAGTTTTATTCAACGTATACGGTGATTTTAATTGATTAAAATATTTTAATTACTGAACCACTACCGTTGTTAAATTCAGCTTCATTAATATTTTAAGGAAAAAATTATAAACGCCACTTAATAACTATTATGGAATCTCAGATGTAGAGCACACGGCTCAAAACTTGGAGATTTTAAAATGTCACATTTCACAGTTGCAGTAGTTACCACCCCTGATGGTGATGTTGTAGATGCCCTAGAACCATTTTACGAATTTGAATGCTCAGGCATTAAAAACAAATATTGCATTTCAGAATCATCATTGGACGAAATTAAAGACCAATACGAATCGACAGAAATCACTTTGATGAAAAACTCAAAGCCTATCATAGATGATGGTGAAGAACGCTATGCGTTTCTTGACGACCCTCGTTTCGTGCGTGATGCAACAGACTTAGAGCTTTATGCCATCAAAAACAACAAAGGTGATATTTTTGCTGACTTCCCGAACGGCGGTAAGCATTTATCAGTGGTACAGGTCAAAAACGATGATGGTACGTACTCAAGTCGCATTCGTGATTTAGGCATGTTCATTCAATGGCATCAAAAAGATGTGCCATGTACTGAAGTGTTTGAGCTTCAACAGTTCATTAACTGGTATAACGAAAAAGTTACGCCGACTGTTTTGACAGGTGAAAAACCTGATGAAAGTTGGACAGAATGGATAGAGCTTGATGCTGACGGTAAAGTGGTCGATTACTTCACCACCACCAACCCGAATCCGAAATACGATTGGTATGAAATCGGAGGACGTTGGAAAAACATGCTGTTGCGTCTTGATGGACGAAAAGTGGATAGCTGCCCGATTGGTGAGCTAGATTTTGAAACCGAAATCAACCGCTTAAAAACCGAAGCTAACCGTGTTTATGACTATTTTGAGAAGTGTATCGGTGATGCTTCACGTACTTGGCGGTCATGGGCTGATGTTTGGTCTGATGAATCAATCGAATCAGTGAACGATAAGCGTAATTTCTATCATAACCAAGATGCAATCTTATTAATGAAAGCCAGTGATACGGATAACCTGTTTGGCATATTCGGACATGAATTTGATGAATTTTTGGTGAGCCGTGAAGAATTCCTAGCTAAAAAATCAGCAAACCCATTCGGTACATACTGTTTCTTAGATGCGACCAGTGGTGATGAAATAGGCGACTGGACAGGTTCAGAGTGTGGCATGTTTGGACTGGATATTCGCAAGGAAGAAGATTGGGAAAACAAAAACCAAGCCTTGCTCAAGAGCTTTCCAAGCGACTATATAATCACGATTGTTGATTGCCATATCTAAAACCCAAACAGGGATAAGCGTAAAACCTTATCCCTTTTCTTTTGGGTATTTTTTAAAATGCATTCGATGTTTTTTTAATTGATTAAAAAGGTTTTGAATTTTTAAATTTTAAGAAAAATTAAACAGCTATTGCGCTTTGTATAATGAATATAGATTTAATCACTATCCTAAAGGGCTTTTAATATGTGGAATACATTAGTTTTAATTCGTAAAACCGCAACGTCAAAAGAAATAAAAGACAAAGCTGATATGTATTTAAGCCAGTTAAATACTGCAACCATTTCAGCATCTCTTAAAGCTGAAATACTCTCTTTTATCGAATCTGTTTTAAACGATTAATCAACTTAGGCTCAACGCCTACAACTTGGAGAAACCCCATGAATTACTACAACACATTCACCATTCCATGCAATTTTAAAGTACAGCACATTGAAGATGGTCAATTTGTCGTGTTTTTTGCTGATGGCACTCAGTTAAGTTACCAGATTGAAAACACCAGTAAGGTTAAATGGATTGAACCTGAAGCATTCAGTTTAGAGCAAGTACGCCTAAGCTCAAAAGAGCCAATCAATGCCGATGATATTGACATCATTAAGTATGCTTCATACCGCTTAATTGCTGACACGCCATTGATTGATGATGATGGTAGCAATCCTGAACCTGATTGCCTTTACTGCAAAAAATCTAGTGACACTCTTAACAGCCTCATACTTCAAGTCACTGAAGCACATACCCTCTCATGTTGGCTACTGACATCAAACGGCGTTCATATCCTAGATATTAATGAATTGACTGAAGCTTAATAACAACAACCAGTGAAGCATGTCTATTGCTTCACTGGTTGGCAGTTGAAAACCGCATTCGATGTTTTTTAATTGATTAAAAAAAGGTTTAGAAATTTGGTTGTGGCCAGCGCTAGATCTGGCGCACCAGGATCAATGCTTATTTGTATGGTACCTTAATTGCTTCCATCATTTTAATAGCATCCTCATTACTATTTTTAGCTGCTATCTGTTAAAAGTCGCAGCAAGGACCAGTAAAACAATAATAAAAATAAATAATTTTAAAAAAGTTTTTGGTTTAGGTTCTATCTTAAAATAAACATATTGAAGCAGAAAGCTTAAAACTTGGAGTTGAAATGGTTACTATTAATGAATTACTTAGCAAAAACCTTGATCGCAAATATGGTCCAATTGAAGCGCATGAAGTTATAGAACTTGTTCGTGTAACTCGTGCGCCAGAATCAATAAATAACCCTTCAATGCCATCAGTTAGAATTTCTACTGCAGATCTGCACCATATGGTTGAACAAGCTAAAAAGTTCAATTTGTGGGAAGAATGGTCCACCAAGGTTTTAGCAACTGAGTTGCCATACAACCCTTATCTTAAGCCAGTGTTTACAGGTCATAGTTTCCCACGTTCTAGCATGTCTACTGACAACTACGAAGCATTAGTACGCTCTACGTTAGTGCCGGTGCTACTACCTGAAGATAAAAAGTCTTTTATCAACCTGAATGACAAAGTTATGTCATTTAACAACCTCATGTTTGATATGCCCGATGCGATGGTGAACCATCTCATGACTGGTAAAAAACTTTGGCTATATGCAAAAAATGGGCAAGTGGTCTGGTATACCCGTGCTGAGTATGAGGCGCAAACCAAGTGGAACCAGGCTGAACAGGATGCTAAGAAAAAAATTACTGCATTGTTTGAATTATTCAATGCGCTGCAACAAGCTAAACCGATCTTTGATGCTATCGATCAGAAGAAAAACTTCAGTGCTTTACCGTTCAAATGGTTCACTGGTGTAAAAATTGTAATGTCAGGCTTGTCAGCTGGATCATGGGGCGATGGTGAAAAATCAAATACAGTGACTCACTTGGTTTTTGATGAAGACTACTCAGGATCTAAATTGGTTCGTGAGAAAAACCAGTACTTGTGCTCAGCTGGAGGCTTATTCCCTGCAGATGAAGCAAAGAAAGAATTCAAAATGAAAGTAGGTGAAGTTACCGTGGACACGGTACCGCACCTTGTTACATGTAAAGTGTGCCTAAAACGTATTTTTACGCAACTTGCATTAACTCAATCTAATTAATCAAATTTATAGGGTGTTCATCATGAATAACAAAACAATTGCCAAAAAAATGATTAACCAAGTTAAATCGGTTATCACTGACCCTCAAGCAAAAAGCTTGTTGGCTGCTTATCACGTAGAGACGTCATTTACCCACTTCTACGAAACACACAGCCACATTTACTTGGTTGGTAAAGACATTACTGCAGTCATGGCCAAACATTTTCCATACTTCACGTTTAAGACTCGTGATAACAAGAAAGCCCGTCACGGTATTGGCGATGGCTCAATGTCTGATTGCTTAAACAAGCTGCGCCGTGTGTATCGCTTAGAAATCAAAAAACCGATTAGCGAGAAGTTTATCGCTGAAGCTGGTGCACCGACTTTCACAAAAAGCCAATCTGTAAGTCCTGTTGCTTATTTGATTGATGAAGTTGTGCAACTGTCTTTGCACATTAAAGACTTAAACTGATGAATCATAAAATCAATAACTTACATTAGGTATGATTCAGTAAATTTACATTATAGTTCTAAACTCAATGAACTTTGAGTTTAGATAACCAATCCATTTATGACATAATAGTTGTAAATTTACTTATGTTTGAGTTTACCTATTCCAAATATCCAATAAGTAAATAAAACGGTGATTGCAAGTGATATAAAAATGACTATTGGGGATGGTACTTGCATTGGACTCAACCAAAATCCAAATAAAATACATGCAACAAATGCACTGCTACAAAGAAACAACTTAAAAAATACCACAAGTATTGAATCTGATTTTTTCGTAATATTCATTCAAACTTCCTCTTTGAGTTTACAACTATATTGTTAAAGTTTAGAACATTAATGTCATTTTTGAGACTTTAATGGTCAGTCACAGCGGCGTGAACGCTGGCCGTCCTTTCTGATCCGGCGCGATCCGCGCGACATCAGCCGTATCTGGGTCCTGGAACCGGAGGGACAGCATTACCTGGAAATTCCCTACCGTACCTTGTCGCATCCGGCTGTCACCCTCTGGGAACAACGGCAGGCGCTGGCGAAACTGCGGCAGCAAGGGCGCGAACAGGTGGATGAGTCGGCGCTGTTCCGCATGATCGGCCAGATGCGTGAGATTGTGACCAGCGCGCAGAAGGCCACACGCAAGGCGCGGCGTGACGCGGATCGCCGCCAGCACCTCAAGACATCAGCTCGGCCGGACAAGCCCGTTCCGCCGGATACGGATATTGCCGACCCGCAGGCAGACAACTTGCCACCCGCCAAACCGTTCGACCAGATTGAGGAGTGGTAGCCGTGGACGAATATCCCATCATCGACCTGTCCCACCTGCTGCCGGCGGCCCAGGGCTTGGCCCGTCTTCCGGCGGACGAGCGCATCCAGCGCCTTCGCGCCGACCGCTGGATCGGCTATCCGCGCGCAGTCGAGGCGCTGAACCGGCTGGAAGCCCTTTATGCGTGGCCAAACAAGCAACGCATGCCCAACCTGCTGCTGGTTGGCCCGACCAACAATGGCAAGTCGATGATCGTCGAGAAGTTCCGCCGCACCCACCCGGCCAGCTCCGACGCCGACCAGGAGCACATCCCGGTGTTGGTCGTGCAGATGCCGTCCGAGCCGTCCGTGATCCGCTTCTACGTCGCGCTGCTCGCCGCGATGGGCGCGCCGCTGCGCCCACGCCCACGGTTGCCGGAAATGGAGCAACTGGCTCTGGCACTGCTGCGCAAGGTCGGCGTGCGCATGCTGGTGATCGACGAGCTGCACAACGTGCTGGCCGGCAACAGCGTCAACCGCCGGGAATTCCTCAACCTGCTGCGCTTCCTCGGCAACGAACTGCGCATCCCGTTGGTTGGGGTAGGCACGCGCGACGCCTACCTAGCCATCCGCTCCGATGACCAGTTGGAAAATCGCTTCGAGCCGATGATGCTGCCGGTATGGGAGGCCAACGACGATTGCTGCTCACTGCTGGCCAGCTTCGCCGCTTCGCTCCCGCTGCGCCGGCCTTCCCCAATTGCCACGCTGGACATGGCTCGCTACCTGCTCACACGCAGCGAGGGCACCATAGGGGAACTGGCGCACTTGCTGATGGCGGCGGCCATCGTCGCCGTGGAGAGCGGCGAGGAAGCGATCAACCATCGCACACTCAGCATGGCCTGTCGACAACCTCTCGCGCAACCAAGACATCGCGGTCGGACTGCAAGTGATCTTGAAGCCACGGGCCCGTCCCACCCCGACATGGACCTCGATGCCCGAACGGACGTTAGATTTCGAGTTCTAGGCGTTCTGCGATGAAGGTTGGATCCCAGCCGGGATTGAAAGTGTCGACGTGGGTGAATCCGAGCCGCTCGTATAGGCCACGCAGGTTCGGGTGGCAGTCGAGCCGCAGCTTGGCGCACCCCTGCGTTCGCGCGGCATGGCGGCAAGCCTCGATCAGCGCGGAGCTGACACCCCGGCCCGCATGTGTCCGTCGCACCGCGAGCTTGTGCAGATATGCGGCCTCCCCCTTGAGGGCGTCGGGCCAGAACTCGGGATCCTCGGCCGACAAGGTGCAACAGCCGACGATGCCGTCGCTGCAACTCGCGACTAGGAGCTCGGATCTCAGGACGAAGGTCTCCGCGAATGTCCGGTCGATCCGCGCGACGTCCCAGGCGGGCGTTCCCTTGGCGGACATCCACGCCGCAGCGTCGTGCATCAGCCGCACAACCTCGTCGATATCACCCGAGCAGGCGACCCGAACGTTCGGAGGCTCCTCGCTGTCCATTCGCTCCCCTGGCGCGGTATGAACCGCCGCCTCATAGTGCAGTTTGATCCTGACGAGCCCAGCATGTCTGCGCCCACCTTCGCGGAACCTGACCAGGGTCCGCTAGCGGGCGGCCGGAAGGTGAATGCTAGGCATGATCTAACCCTCGGTCTCTGGCGTCGCGACTGCGAAATTTCGCGAGGGTTTCCGAGAAGGTGATTGCGCTTCGCAGATCTCCAGGCGCGTGGGTGCGGACGTAGTCAGCGCCATTGCCGATCGCGTGAAGTTCCGCCGCAAGGCTCGCTGGACCCAGATCCTTTACAGGAAGGCCAACGGTGGCGCCCAAGAAGGATTTCCGCGACACCGAGACCAATAGCGGAAGCCCCAACGCCGACTTCAGCTTTTGAAGGTTCGACAGCACGTGCAGCGATGTTTCCGGTGCGGGGCTCAAGAAAAATCCCATCCCCGGATCGAGGATGAGCCGGTCGGCAGCGACCCCGCTCCGTCGCAAGGCGGAAACCCGCGCCTCGAAGAACCGCACAATCTCGTCGAGCGCGTCTTCGGGTCGAAGGTGACCGGTGCGGGTGGCGATGCCATCCCGCTGCGCTGAGTGCATAACCACCAGCCTGCAGTCCGCCTCAGCAATATCGGGATAGAGCGCAGGGTCAGGAAATCCTTGGATATCGTTCAGGTAGCCCACGCCGCGCTTGAGCGCATAGCGCTGGGTTTCCGGTTGGAAGCTGTCGATTGAAACACGGTGCATCTGATCGGACAGGGCGTCTAAGAGCGGCGCAATACGTCTGATCTCATCGGCCGGCGATACAGGCCTCGCGTCCGGATGGCTGGCGGCCGGTCCGACATCCACGACGTCTGATCCGACTCGCAGCATTTCGATCGCCGCGGTGACAGCGCCGGCGGGGTCTAGCCGCCGGCTCTCATCGAAGAAGGAGTCCTCGGTGAGATTCAGAATGCCGAACACCGTCACCATGGCGTCGGCCTCCGCAGCGACTTCCACGATGGGGATCGGGCGAGCAAAAAGGCAGCAATTATGAGCCCCATACCTACAAAGCCCCACGCATCAAGCTTTTGCCCATGAAGCAACCAGGCAATGGCTGTAATTATGACGACGCCGAGTCCCGACCAGACTGCATAAGCAACACCGACAGGGATGGATTTCAGAACCAGAGAAAGAAAATAAAATGCGATGCCATAACCGATTATGACAACGGCGGAAGGGGCAAGCTTAGTAAAGCCCTCGGTACATTTGTTTTCTGATTTAGTGACAATGGTAAGGAACAGTTATGCAAATCAACTTAAATACTCCGGGCACAGCGGCTACATCAACAATACAAACTGTTGCTCCTGCTGCTCAGGCTAAAACCACCACTACAACAGCACCCTCTACTGCAGACACTGTCACCTTATCTGCTGAAGCAAAGGCGAAGCTGGCTGCAGAGCAGCAAGAATCTAAAGCAATAAATCCAACACTGACTACATTAGGTGGTGGCTGGGGTAATGAACCACCAAAATAAGAGGTAGTTTGTGGGGACATTTATTACGACTCTTGCTGAGTACTTATGGGTGTTGTGCATAGGTTCTCTACTGCTGTCCTTAGTCTGGTCGGCCAGTAAATCTGCACGAATAACCATATTGATACTCACTTTATCGGGATTAGCTCAAGACAGGATTGCTCCTTTGCTGATGGGGATATCTGAAACATCTCCTGAGCTCGCTCGCTTACTTTGGTACCCAAGTTGGGTGATATGTCAAACATTGACGCTTGGTATCATCTGGGTTATTCATAGAAAATTCGTATGGGCGGTTGAACAAATCACTCAATTCATTTGTTTAAGCATCTTGATGCACTCTGTTCTGCAGGTAGCGAGATTCACAGACAGAGTCATATTTGGCACTGATCTATTGGGTGGTATATACAAATATGGAATACCAGCTATAAATATCGCAGCAATTTTAGCGATATTTTTATGGTCCATATCAGGAGCCGTCAAGCACAGAAAGGAACTTCAGGAATGCTGACTTTTGTTATGTCTGCAATTACGTTTGGCTTTTTACTGTTAAGTCTGTTTTTCTACAAGAAGTTGATTGGAATGTCAGATGCATTAAACATTATCGAAAAGCAGGTGGCCGCTGATATGGAGATCCGGGCGCATAGATTATGCCTGCTTGCATACGAAGCGCAACGGTTCGGTAACTCTGTGGATAGACGTGCTTTGGATGAAGAGTTTAAAGATTTTTTGCACCTGTACATTGAAGACTACCAAGCAGAAGTCGCAAAAAAGATCAGAGAACATAAGCTCAGCGAGATTTCTGCCTACGGATTTATTAAATTAGATAAGTAGTCATAACAACAAAGCTGTGGACAAGATCTGTCTTGTCTTATTTTAAATGCCCCCCACTGCTTCTCATAGTGATGCACGCCAGCTTTGGCCACCTTTAGATTTGACTGATGCTGCTTGTTAAGAAAATTCTGAATATCTTGCTGAACCTGATGCACAGCATCCAGTAATTGGGCTAAAGCAAACTCCTCGGCATGAAACACAAAGGTTTTACTGGCAGGTTCAAGCCAGCAAAACATGGCTTCATTATCCATCCAGGTGATCACCTGATTAAAACCGGTTAAATGATGCGCTTGATAACGACGCAGAGCAGTATTATCCCGCACTGAATGATCCAGCTCATCTGCATGACGCCATAACGCCTCATTCCGCAGTGGATGGTTTAGATCAGGCAGGTTGATTTCACTTCGCAGCGCCATGGCTCTATGACACAAATCCAGCCCCAGTTCTCCGCAACACTTGGCGGGCCAGAAAATCCGGGATAATTGATAGCTATGGATCAGAATTAAATGCACGGCATCGTACATATCTTCACAAGCCCGGCGCTGACAATCCCAGTCTTCAGACCAGTCATGTAATTGTTTGATGGCTCTGTCCAGTTGCTGACCAGCCTCAACGACTAACTCAGCTTGCAGTTCTGCCTGCTTCATGTAGACCAATAATTCTTTGGCATCCATTTCAACACTCCTGTAAGACGAGACAACACCCTGATTCGGGTACTCTGTATTTTCAGTGTAGAAAGCAAAAAGTCCTTTGCAAGCTGACAAAACAGAAGCTAAGTTATAGATTTTCCAGTTATTACCTATTAACGGTCCTTCAATAAATCTAAGCTGCTGAGTTCATGTGATATAGCATCTTTTGGATTTTTCAGATTTTTTGTATTTATTTTCAACAATCTGCTGTTCTGTTCAGCAAAAAAGCGAGTCACAAGCTATCGGTTATAAAATAAGATGGCCGTTCTAAACCGGGCTTTCATCAAATAGTTACATCTGTTTTTTAAACTTTGACGTACAATAACTGCCTTTTTCGTTGCTGCAGAGGAATTTTATGCTGGGCTTTTTTGAACGCTTAACCAACCCTTTCCCTGATAAAGAGCCAACTCAGCCACCTCAAGGCCTGTTTGCATTTTGTTTGCATTACAGTCAAGGCATGGTGTTGCCTCTGATCCTGATGTCTATTGCGACAGCCTTACTGGCCGCATTAGAAGTGTCCTTATTTGGCTATATGGGGCAATTAGTCGATTGGTTGGTAACCAAGAATCCGGCTACTTTCTGGCAGGAAGAGCAGGATACCTTGATCACTATGGCCATAGTGATGTTGCTGGTGTTGCCTGGTTTGGTATTTTTTCACTCAGCCCTGATCCACCAAACTATATTGGGTAACTACCCTATGTCGATCCGCTGGCTGGCGCATCGTTATTTACTGAAACAAAGTTTGGGTTTCTACCAGAATGAATTCGCTGGTCGCATCGCCACTAAAGTGATGCAAACGGCTTTGGCAGTGCGCGAAACGGCCACCAAGCTGCTGGATGTGATGGTGTATGTGGTGGTGTATTTTGGCTCTATGTTGTATCTGATCGCCGATGCAGATTGGCGCTTGGTACTGCCGATGATTGCCTGGTTAGTCATATACACCGGCTTGCAGTTTTATTTTGTGCCGAGACTGAAACAAGTTGCAACAGAACAAGCCGATGCCCGTTCAGAAATGACAGGCCGTATTGTCGACAGCTACACCAATATCAGCACTATTAAACTGTTTTCACACACGGCTCGTGAGTCAGAATACGCCCGCGATAGCATGCAGCTGTTTCTGGTGCCTGTGTACAGACAAATGCGACTGGCTACCTGGCTCAATATTTGTGTGCAGGGTCTGAACTATCTGTTGGTGTTCTCTATTGCCACGCTGGCGATATGGCTTTGGTCTGTCAATGCCGTCACTGTGGGCTCTATTGCCATCGCAGTCAGTCTGGCGCTGCGTTTAAATGGTATGTCGCAGTGGATCATGTGGGAAGTCAGTGCACTGTTTGAAAACATAGGTACTGTGGCAGATGGTATTGCGACTTTGTCTCAGCCTCAGCAAATCATCGACAAAGCTGATGCGAAGCCGCTTGAAGTGCCACAAGGTCAGATTGAGTTTAAGCAACTGAACTTTAACTACGGCAAAGCAGCAGGTGAACATGGTCCTGTGATTGATGGTCTGGACTTGTCGATTAAACCCGGTGAAAAAGTAGGTTTAGTCGGCCGTTCTGGTGCTGGTAAATCCACGCTGGTGAACTTACTGCTGCGCTTTTATGATGTCAATTCAGGCCAGATTTTGATAGACGGTCAGGACATCAAAACTGTATCACAGGAAAGTCTTCGCGCTCATATAGCTATGGTGACCCAGGATACCTCCCTGCTACACCGTACTGTAAGGGAAAATATTTTATATGGTCGTCCTGGCGCTACCGAAGCGGAAATGATTGAAGCAGCCCGTTTAGCCGAAGCCGATGCTTTTATTCAGGAGCTTACCGATCCTAAAGGCAACAGTGGCTACGACGCTCAGGTGGGCGAACGTGGAGTCAAGCTTTCTGGTGGTCAACGTCAACGTATTGCAATAGCTCGGGTTTTACTGAAAAACGCCCCTATTCTGATTTTGGATGAAGCCACCTCAGCGCTGGACTCCGAAGTAGAATCAGCTATTCAGCATAGTCTGACTCAGTTGATGATAGGCAAAACGGTTATAGCCATTGCACACCGTTTATCTACCATAGCAGCTATGGACAGGCTGATCGTTCTGGATCAAGGTCGTATTGTGGAACAAGGCAGTCATCAGGAACTGATCGCCAAAGGCGGTATTTACGCTCAATTAAGGGCGCATCAAACCGGCGGCTTTATTGGTGTGGAATAAATAATAAAGGTCAGAGTCTTGGCTCTGACCTGTTGTTTTTAGCTTAAACGCGGGTCGGTTTCAGCGACCATCGGCCGGTTTAAATGCGCATTTCTGAACTGTAATAATACAGGGAAGGGTTTTAAGTCGACTAAATCGCGGAACAATATCCAGTCGATTAAAGTGAACAGACTGATACCAGGATAGTCCCAGTCACCGAAATGCCCTGCCCTGATTTGTTGCTCAAGTGCCTCTAGCGTCGCCTGAATTCGCTCATGCTGAAGATTAAAAAACAATTTATCTTCAGTCACGTCAAAACCTGAGCGCTTACAAAGCAGTAATTCAACCAAGGAGTCTGTGCAGGCATTGATGGTCGTCAGACCGTTTTCCTGATCCCAGCTCAATGGTTTGAATTTCAGTTTCGAAGCCAAATAACGATAAATTACGCCTGAATCAAAAATAACCTGCTCTCCATCCACTAACACAGGCACTTTGCGTGCCGGATTATGTTGTACCAACACTGAACGGCCTTCAGACTCAAAAATATTAAGCGCTACAAACTGATAAGGTTGCCCTGCCAGTACTAAACGTAAACGACGAACAAAAGGGGAAGCCACTGAACCTAATAACTGCATAACCTACTCCAATTTCAAACCATAGCTTTAGTGTACAACCAGAGTCAGCGGCTTAGATAGTGCTGATAGTCTGTTAATTTGGGCTTAGGGCAGAAAGCTTTTTCAATTCAAATTGATACGCAGTCTGAGCAACCTGCGCAATGATAGCTTCATTGGTTCGGCTTGACTCGGCTGAGTCTTTCACAAAAACAGCAACCAGCAAGGGCCGTCCATCAGGCAACAGAATGATACCTAAATCATTAGTGGCCGCAGTTTTTCCGGCTTTGATACCCGAAGTACCAGTTTTATGTGCGACCACAGTACCAGCTGGTAACAAACCTTTTAACCGCTCTGGTCCTGTGGTGGTTTCGACCATCCACTTCCATAACAAAGCCTGCGAGGTTTCAGACAGCTGTGTTTTTTGCTCAAACTTTTTCAGGATCTCTGCAGCACCTTTCATCGAGGTCCAGTTTTGATACTGCACCTGATCATCGGCGTGCATCTGCGCTTCATTTGCGACCACAGCGGTCTCCTTTATACCCATAGACTGGATATAGTCATGCAAAGCAGCTGGTCCACCAACCAGTTCAAATAACAAATCACAGGCCACGTTATCGCTGTGCGAGACCGAGTATTGCAGCAGTTGCTGCACTGGAACACTAAACTCGTCTCCCTGATACGCTTTCATTATCGGAGCCCAGGTATTCTGTAAAACCTTAGCCCTGTTTACGATAACGGTCTGATTTAAATCCAACTTTCCCTGATCAACCTGATGCAGTACCAACATAGCTAAATGCAATTTAAATACACTTTGCATTGGGAATTTTTCAAAAGGATTAATCAGTAAAGGTTCCAGATCGTCAGGCCCCCACACTGCAACGCCTACAGTGGCTTTTTTTCCAATGACTATGGATTCAATTTGCTCTTTTAACAGTGGGGATTGCGCTGAGGTTTCGAATGAACTAAAAGATACCATCAGTAGCGTCGAGGCAGTAACTACAGCTTTTATAATGACATTCATCGAATTGTCCTTTTGATAAGTCGATATGAATTATACAAAAGGCAGCCAAAGCTGCCTTTTTAGGGTATAGGAAGTATAAACCACCTTTTTGGGTATAGGGTATAGGAAGTATAAACCACCTTTTTGCTCCTCATCCGAAGTATCTTACCTGAAATTCCCTCACTCGTTTACCGCTCAAGCCCCAATTTTAACTGCCGGTCCAGCCTAAACCGCTCTAATAAGGTTCGATTTGGCGGTAAAATCTCTAGCCTGATAGCTCGAGAGATACAAACTGCCCCACCGCCCCGTTTAAAAGTTGGCAGTGTTGAGCAGTGTTGGATTTGGGGTCGTCAGTCAAAGAGACGACTCTGTGATGGATCGAACAGGCTGGGAGTCAGTGGCGGCGCTCGTTCTGGTGGCAGCTCACGCTGCTTGGCGGCATTCGCCTTGGCTGTTTTCTGTTTCAGATGCTTGAGAATCTGCTCAATGACCTTCGGATCTTCGATGCTGGCAATCACTTTGACGTGACCGCCGCAGTGTTCGCAGACTTCAATATCAATATTGAAGACTCGCTTGAGGCGTTGCATCCAGGTCATGGCGCGGTGGCGCTCTGCAGGACTCTTGTCACGCCAGTTAGTATCGAGACCTTCCGATTTGTCGGGCTTCTTGCCCCGCTTGGCGGGTGTTACTTGAACTCGGTGTTTGCTGTTCGGTGCAAAGACGCCGTGGAAGCGTGTGAGGTTGACTCGCGGCTTAGGTACCAACGCAGCGAGTTTGGCGATGAAGTCCAGCGGCTCGAAGATCACATGGGTGGTGCCATTGCGGTACGGAGTTTTGAGCTCGTAACGCACCTGCCCATTGGCGGTTAATGCCAGACGTTTTTCTGAAACCGCTGGCCGACTAATGTAGCGACACAAGCGCTCAAGCTTATCCCGCTGATGCGCTTCGGCCATCACACCGGCGTGTAGCGAGAAACCAGCATGGTTGGCTACTCGACTGCTTGAGTCGGCTTTATCCTCACGCCCTGGCAAGGTTTGCAGGGTGAAGACTTTGCGCCCTTGCTGGGGGCCGACGGCAATGCGATACGTAACCGAAGCACCATGTAATTGAGTCAGCGTATCGTCTTCGCCCTCTTCCAGTGTCAACCACGTATTCTCGGCATCACGCTCCAAAATCCCACGCTTTTCCATGCAGCGAGCGATGCGATGGCTGAGGGTGTGAGCGAGCGTATTCAGCTCATCGTAAGTGGGTGCCTTGACACGATGGAAGCGTTGCTTGCCATAGTCATCTTCGGCATAGACACCATCGAGAAACAGCATGTGGTAGTGGACATTGAGATTTAGCGCGGAGCCAAAGCGTTGGATAAGAGTCACTGAGCCAGTTTGTGCAGAGGCTTTGGTGTAACCGGCTTTTTTGATCAGATGAGTTGAGAGTGTACGATAGACGATACTCAAGACCTGGCCCATCAGCTGGGGATGGCGAGCCAGCAAAAAGCGTAGCTGGAAAGGAAAGCTGAGCACCCACTGGCGAATGGGCTCCTTGGGGAAGACTTCGTCTATCAGCAGCGCCGCACTCTCGGCCATCCGGCGGGCACCGCAGCTAGGGCAAAAGCCGCGTCGTTTACAGCTGAAGGCGACCAGACGCTCGTGATGACAATCCTCGCAGCGAACCCGCATGAAACCATACTCCAGACGGCCACATTGGAGGAGGTCGTTGAATTCTTGTTGGATGTAGCGAGGCAGGTGTTGACCTTGGGCTTCGAGTGAGGCTTTGAAGGCTGGGTAGTGCTGCTCAACCAGCTGGTAGAGCAGCGTCTGGTCGGGTTGGTGGCGTTCGTAACCGTTTGTTTGAGTGGGCGATTGACTCGCCGTGGCGTTCCTTGCCAGCGACATGGGTATCCTCCGCTGATACTGTGGTTATGTACAGTATCAGCGGCTTGCGTTCAGACGTCCAGTCTGGCCCTAGACATCGCTAAATGCTTAACCCGCAATAGCCCTCACGAGTTGTTATCAGCCACTACCGGTTGAGCGAGAAGGTTTTGGGTTCAGGGTGCTATTGCTCCACCAATCACAATACTGAAGCCCCAACTGTTATCAGTTGGGGCTTTTTCTTGTCTGTTTGCGGCGGTTGCGTTTTATCGGTAGTCGTCGAGCTCTGCACCATCCCACATAAGAGCTTAACGGTGCGATCTTCAACGCCATCACACAAAACTTTCTTTTTCACGCACAGTCAACTTATTGGATGTTTTATTAACAACCCAAAAGGAGATATTTAGCGGGCGGCCGGAAGGTGAATGCTAGGCATGATCTAACCCTCGGTCTCTGGCGTCGCGACTGCGAAATTTCGCGAGGGTTTCCGAGAAGGTGATTGCGCTTCGCAGATCTCCAGGCGCGTGGGTGCGGACGTAGTCAGCGCCATTGCCGATCGCGTGAAGTTCCGCCGCAAGGCTCGCTGGACCCAGATCCTTTACAGGAAGGCCAACGGTGGCGCCCAAGAAGGATTTCCGCGACACCGAGACCAATAGCGGAAGCCCCAACGCCGACTTCAGCTTTTGAAGGTTCGACAGCACGTGCAGCGATGTTTCCGGTGCGGGGCTCAAGAAAAATCCCATCCCCGGATCGAGGATGAGCCGGTCGGCAGCGACCCCGCTCCGTCGCAAGGCGGAAACCCGCGCCTCGAAGAACCGCACAATCTCGTCGAGCGCGTCTTCGGGTCGAAGGTGACCGGTGCGGGTGGCGATGCCATCCCGCTGCGCTGAGTGCATAACCACCAGCCTGCAGTCCGCCTCAGCAATATCGGGATAGAGCGCAGGGTCAGGAAATCCTTGGATATCGTTCAGGTAGCCCACGCCGCGCTTGAGCGCATAGCGCTGGGTTTCCGGTTGGAAGCTGTCGATTGAAACACGGTGCATCTGATCGGACAGGGCGTCTAAGAGCGGCGCAATACGTCTGATCTCATCGGCCGGCGATACAGGCCTCGCGTCCGGATGGCTGGCGGCCGGTCCGACATCCACGACGTCTGATCCGACTCGCAGCATTTCGATCGCCGCGGTGACAGCGCCGGCGGGGTCTAGCCGCCGGCTCTCATCGAAGAAGGAGTCCTCGGTGAGATTCAGAATGCCGAACACCGTCACCATGGCGTCGGCCTCCGCAGCGACTTCCACGATGGGGATCGGGCGAGCAAAAAGGCAGCAATTATGAGCCCCATACCTACAAAGCCCCACGCATCAAGCTTTTGCCCATGAAGCAACCAGGCAATGGCTGTAATTATGACGACGCCGAGTCCCGACCAGACTGCATAAGCAACACCGACAGGGATGGATTTCAGAACCAGAGAAAGAAAATAAAATGCGATGCCATAACCGATTATGACAACGGCGGAAGGGGCAAGCTTAGTAAAGCCCTCGCTAGATTTTAATGCGGATGTTGCGATTACTTCGCCAACTATTGCGATAACAAGAAAAAGCCAGCCTTTCATGATATATCTCCCAATTTGTGTAGGGCTTATTATGCACGCTTAAAAATAATAAAAGCAGACTTGACCTGATAGTTTGGCTGTGAGCAATTATGTGCTTAGTGCATCTAACGTTTGACATGAGGGGCGGCCAAGGGCGCCAGCCCTTGGACGTCCCCCTCGATGGAAGGGTTAGGCATCACTGCGTGTTCGCTCGAATGCCTGGCGTGTTTGAACCATGTACACGGCTGGACCATCTGGGGTGGTTACGGTACCTTGCCTCTCAAACCCCGCTTTCTCGTAGCATCGGATCGCTCGCAAGTTGCTCGGCGACGGGTCCGTTTGGATCTTGGTGACCTCGGGATCATTGAACAGCAACTCAACCAGAGCTCGAACCAGCTTGGTTCCCAAGCCTTTGCCCAGTTGTGATGCATTCGCCAGTGACTGGTCTATTCCGCGTACTCCTGGATCGGTTTCTTCTTCCCACCATCCGTCCCCGCTTCCAAGAGCAACGTACGACTGGGCATACCCAATCGGCTCTCCATTCAGCATTGCAATGTATGGAGTGACGGACTCTTGCGCTAAAACGCTTGGCAAGTACTGTTCCTGTACGTCAGCAAGTGTCGGGCGTGCTTCTTCTCCGCCCCACCACTCGACGATATGAGATCGATTTAGCCACTCATAGAGCATCGCAAGGTCATGCTCAGTCATGAGGCGCAGTGTGACGGAATCGTTGCTGTTGGTCACGATGCTGTACTTTGTGATGCCTAACGCCGCCATAAACGGCGACAGGGTGGCGCGCCTATTGCGCATAAAATGGCGAAGCCATGCGCAACAGGCGCGGAATCTCTGGCGTCCGGTTTGATGGCTTTGTTATGCAAAGGACTAGTCTTCAATGACGTGTAAACCACGGCGCTTTAAGTCCTCCAACGAATCCAACATTCCCCTTATTAATTCAACAGGATGCCCCTCCCAGTCTTCAACAACGCCAACAATTCTCAAGGGTTCGCAGGTTCTATAGGACTGTGTTGGATTACCGGGAAATCTTTTGTTCGTAAGATTCGGATCGTCTTCGAACGGTCCTGTTGGCTCAACTATGTATATGTAGCCGCGACCCTCGAGGCCAGACAGTGACATAGCAAGTTCAGCTCCCCAAACTGCTGGCTCCATCAAGGCTGAAAAGTAGATGTGCTTAAGAATACGACCGTCCTCGAAATGAGAGATGAACCCTGTGGTTAGCAAGTCACCAATCGCCAAATTGGCTTTGGTTCCATGATAGAACGGTCCTTGCACCTGCTTGTAATTATCATGAGAGATGGGAATCCAATCTTTTACCATTTTAAGACCCTTAATTGTTGGGATTTGGCTGCATAACTTTGTTTTAGGGCGACTGCCCTGCTGCGTAACATCGTTGCTGCTCCATAACATCAAACATCGACCCACGGCGTAACGCGCTTGCTGCTTGGATGCCCGAGGCATAGACTGTACAAAAAAACAGTCATAACAAGCCATGAAAACCGCCACTGCGCAGTTACCACCGCTGCGTTCGGTCAAGGTTCTGGACCAGTTGCGTGAGCGCATACGCTACTTGCATTACAGTTTACGAACCGAACAGGCTTATGTCAACTGGGTTCGTGCCTTCATCCGTTTCCACGGTGTGCGTCACCCGGCAACCTTGGGCAGCAGCGAAGTCGAGGCATTTCTGTCCTGGCTGGCGAACGAGCGCAAGGTTTCGGTCTCCACGCATCGTCAGGCATTGGCGGCCTTGCTGTTCTTCTACGGCAAGGTGCTGTGCACGGATCTGCCCTGGCTTCAGGAGATCGGAAGACCTCGGCCGTCGCGGCGCTTGCCGGTGGTGCTGACCCCGGATGAAGTGGTTCGCATCCTCGGTTTTCTGGAAGGCGAGCATCGTTTGTTCGCCCAGCTTCTGTATGGTACGGGCATGCGGATCAGTGAGGGTTTGCAACTGCGGGTCAAGGATCTGGATTTCGATCACGGCACGATCATCGTGCGGGAGGGCAAGGGCTCCAAGGATCGGGCCTTGATGTTACCCGAGAGCTTGGCACCCAGCCTGCGCGAGCAGCTGTCGCGTGCACGGGCATGGTGGCTGAAGGACCAGGCCGAGGGCCGCAGCGGCGTTGCGCTTCCCGACGCCCTTGAGCGGAAGTATCCGCGCGCCGGGCATTCCTGGCCGTGGTTCTGGGTTTTTGCGCAGCACACGCATTCGACCGATCCACGGAGCGGTGTCGTGCGTCGCCATCACATGTATGACCAGACCTTTCAGCGCGCCTTCAAACGTGCCGTAGAACAAGCAGGCATCACGAAGCCCGCCACACCGCACACCCTCCGCCACTCGTTCGCGACGGCCTTGCTCCGCAGCGGTTACGACATTCGAACCGTGCAGGATCTGCTCGGCCATTCCGACGTCTCTACGACGATGATTTACACGCATGTGCTGAAAGTTGGCGGTGCCGGAGTGCGCTCACCGCTTGATGCGCTGCCGCCCCTCACTAGTGAGAGGTAGGGCAGCGCAAGTCAATCCTGGCGGATTCACTACCCCTGCGCGAAGGCCATCGGTGCCGCATCGAACGGCCGGTTGCGGAAAGTCCTCCCTGCGTCCGCTGATGGCCGGCAGCAGCCCGTCGTTGCCTGATGTCTTTGCACATTAAAGACTTAAACTGATGAATCATAAAATCAATAACTTACATTAGGTATGATTCAGTAAATTTACATTATAGTTCTAAACTCAATGAACTTTGAGTTTAGATAACCAATCCATTTATGACATAATAGTTGTAAATTTACTTATGTTTGAGTTTACCTATTCCAAATATCCAATAAGTAAATAAAACGGTGATTGCAAGTGATATAAAAATGACTATTGGGGATGGTACTTGCATTGGACTCAACCAAAATCCAAATAAAATACATGCAACAAATGCACTGCTACAAAGAAACAACTTAAAAAATACCACAAGTATTGAATCTGATTTTTTCGTAATATTCATTCAAACTTCCTCTTTGAGTTTACAACTATATTGTTAAAGTTTAGAACATTAATGTCATTTTTGAGACTTTAATGGTCAGTCACAGCAACAAGAAACAGCGCCGATCGCACGATCTGACGTTCAAAACAGTTTCCAGGATCTTTTCAATTGATTTGAGGCTTATATGAATATGCATACGACTCAAAAGAGTGAGAGAGACAAAATGACAAAACGCTGTTCTGTTGATGTGAAGTCACCCTGGTTCTTCATAGAGGACCAAATCCCAAACAAAGATGGCACGGCGTTTATTGTGTGGGATGAATTCTTAGACCATGAAATTAAACCTATCCGCTGGAGCGATAAGATCCGTGACTATGCTTCAGGTGAAGTCGAATGGAGTGGAAGCTTCTTATTTTGGCGATATGATGATGGTACACCAGCTGAATCACCAAGAAGCTATCAGCAATCTTAATTTCTTATATTTCCGAGGGTGTAGCCAATTGATTTTGAGATTTGATCAATCTCTTTAAGGCAAAGGTTTGATTCCTTGAATGCCAGTTCGAGTCTGACCATCCCCGTCATTGCCAACAAATTCCCTCAAATGAATCAATTGAAGACAATCATACCAGCCTCACTAAAATAGTTACGGCTTTGACGTTCTGACTTAGGTTCCCAATCTCTATTTTTCAGATTACATGATCCAGCAGCAATTTTAGCCTTGCCAAACTTACTTTGAATGTTTTGAAACGCCGTCATTAACGCTTGCTCTTTTTCAAGCTGCTCTACGTCAGTTAGTAGGCCGATCGTGCGATGTTCTTCTTTTATCAATTCACACAACATCACGCCACATTTCTTAAACTCTATCCCCTCTTTGTACAATTTATCAATCAGTGATGTGGCAGCTTTAACCAGTTGCATCAAATTGTTTGTAGGTTGGGTAAACGTGTATGTTAACGACTTGCTGTAATACGGTTTTGACTGGTCAAATGGGTTGGATTGCAAGAAAACAATCAGAGATCCGCATAGCTGGTGTTCAGCAACAAGCCGATTGAATGCATTATGGGTATATTTGCTGACGGCTTCTTGAAGAATTGAGAGCTCAGTAATTTTCTGGCCGAAAGATTTGCTCGAGACAATCTGTTGTTTCGCCTTAGGTGAACTTTCAAATTCAAAGCATGGCTGGCCAAGCAATTCTAAAATCGTACTTTGCATATTCACATTGAAGAGTTCACGCATTCGATTCGGGTTGGATGTTGCAAGATCCAGCACACTTAAAATCCCCATGTCATTAAGCTTTTTAGCGTACTTTCGCCCTACACCCCATATTTCATCAACTGGCATGCTTTGATAGTAGCTTTCGACATCTACCAGGCTCATTGTCACTAAATTACAGATTCCATTTAATTCTGGATTCTTTTTGGCAAGGTTGTTGGCCATTTTACTTTCAGTCAGTGTTCTACCAACACCCACGCACGTTGTTAAGCCAATAAACTTATATACTTGATGCCGAATCTCCCGTGCCATTTCAGTAGCATCAAAGTTTTTAGTAAATTGAGTAAATTCTATAAAGCCTTCATCAATGCTGTAAATGCTGTAACAGCTTGGATCTACAAAACCAGATAATATTCCATGAAAACGGCGTGACATTTCGCCATATAGCGCAAAATTGCTCGATAGCACATGAACGTTATGTTTATTGATGATGTCTTGGACCTTAAAGAGTGGCGCACCCATCGGGATTTTTAAGAGTTTAGCTTCAGCGCTTCTCGCGATGATTGTTCCATCATTAGAGCTTAAGACAACGCATGGTTTACCCTTTAACTTAGGGTTCCAAAATGCTTCCATCGAACAATATGCCGAATTTATATCAACATGAATAAATACCCGGTTTGTCATTTTCGTGCGTCTTTAATGATGTAAGTCACTACGCCCCACACAATCAATTCCTGTTCAGGTTTTAGAAAAATATGTGAGTGCTCTTGGTTTTCTGCTTTAAGCCAAACTGGAGGGATAGATTTTGCATCTGGACCAAAAATTTCATTAATTTCACCAGCTGACATTTGCTTGGTGATCATCAACCGCTTAACGGTAAAGTCTGTTTCTAGCTGAGCAACAATAATATCTAGATGCTTGGCGTCTAAGCTTCTATCGATTATGAGCTTATCGTTAATATCTATACCGGCATTTAGCATGGAACGAGAGCCTACTTTACCAATAAACGTAGAGTACTCATTGGTGATCAGCATTTCGTTGAGATCGACCGACTTTTCAATAAAATCTTGTGCTGGTGATGCAAATCCAGCCGACAGCAGCTCTAACGCCACTGGAATGCGTTTAGGTGCACCAGGAGCAAGAGCTTCAATTTCAACTAAATCACCAGCTTTAAGCGGTATTTCTGATTTTTCTGACATCTCAAGACCGGTGAAAGAATATATATACCAATTCTATTTCTTGCATGTCTGATGATCAATCAAAAAATAAAAACCAGTAGGCATGCCACTTGCCTACTGGTCGTATTGGAAGTTCAAAATTGACTTAGATCTTAGAAAAACTCAAGTGATATAAGGCTGTTGCGCGTACTAAATTTTGACGCGGTGATTTTGGTTTCCAGGCCTGGTCAGACCATGGCCAGAGATCAGGAACCGACTCACTTGTATATGCAGATGGTTTAGAGGGAATTCATCGCATAAACAGATTGAGCATTTAATAGCGTTGAATGTTAAATATCTACGGCAAACTGCTTTCAGATTCATGAATTGGGTTTGTTCAAAAACAGCGTTATTAATTAAAAACTAAAACGCCTTTCCACATGTACAAAACCAGTAGAATAAAACCAATAAGAATATGCACTTCGATAATGACTATTAGCCAGCTTCTGCACATATTGAATAAATACTTAAAGAACGATGGCGCTTGGTGTTTATATTCGTTTTCTTCTTCGTAGTCATCTGTATTGACATGGTTCCAAAACGGTTTCTCTTTGGTTTTACACGGGTTGTCATTATCAGATTTAGACAAAATTTTTACCTTTTATAACCTAACCAATTAGATAATTATATTAAATCTATTAGCCACAAAAACTTTATCAAAAAACTTTTTTTCGTTAATTTATTTGTTTAATGCACTGATCAAATTAAATGTGAGTGACTTGGACCTATCTAATCGTATGAAACTGAGTGTTACTGAAGTTGGACATCTATATTCACTTGAATACACAACCAAGATTGAAGTGCTGGAAGAAGCATTTTTAGCATTAGGACTTTGGATCTTCAGGTTATTTAATTAACTTCTACCCTTTTGACCTAGCCTAGCTAGGTTTTTTTTTGAAAAAATTTTAAAGCCCAAACAGTCTTTAAAATGAATACATCAAGCTCATTGCTTAAAACCTGGAGTATTCAAGATGTATCTACGCTACACGATGTTTAAAACAGATGGAGAAAAAGTCCTTAGTTCGCACGGCATTGGGTTAAGCAACTGCTTTATTTACCATGCAGCGGAAATACTCTACAAAGAGGTTCAAAATTCTGCATCTTTTGACCGTTACATTGAGAGATTATCAAAGTGTAATACGATCAAATACAACCACGAACGACACGGCGACAAAGCACGTATTGTCTATTTTGCACCTGAAGATCTAACGCGTGTCTCTTACAGTACAACATATAGCGAACGGGTTGAAAATGCCAATATCGATAGCTTTGACTTGATTACCCTGTACGCTGAGTACAAAACTATTTTTAGTTGTATCTATTTTGATATATCAACGAATACCTGGTCTGTACGTACATACACTGATGTATTAACATCAATGGGCATGTTAAAGCCACCAGTAGCACAGTTAGCATTTGCAATATAAGAGCCCCTGAAAAGTCTTATACCCACCTAGCATTGACCAATCAATGCTAGGTTTTTTTTACGATGCAATTTGATATTTCATTTCATGTTTAAAGTTTGCTTTGACAAGTGCATGGGATAGATCTGGAGGTACTGAGTTACCTACCATTCTGTATTGCTCAGTTTTCGTCAGCTTAATTTTTTGGTTATTTTCATCTACACCATGAGTAAAGATGTAATTGCTTGGAAAGCCCTGAGCCTTATACAACTCAAATGGTTGAATCATCCTAAAACCAATGTCTTCAATATAATAATGTTCATTATTGATTTCGATTAAGCCGAAACGTTCAAACAAGTCATTCTTAAAGTTGAATTGCCCGGTAAATTTCAAAAGTAGCGCACGTACTTCCGCAAACTGATTCACGGTCGTTAACGTGTGAAATGGTTCTGATAGCTCTTGGCCAGTGCACCCCTTTTTCATTTTAGATAGGTGACACACGTATAGCGCATGTGTACCGCCTTTTGTTTCTGCTGTAATTGTACGTAATGGCTCATTTATTGGCATGGATCTACGACTTGAACCATTGGCACACTCAGTAAGAATTGGCGCCACATTGTCCACGATGTAAGGTTTTGGGTTGTGAACGATATATTTTAAAATCCCCCTCACAATTCGCTCTAATGTAGCTGGTGCTAAAGGTTTTTTACGCTTGAATATGCTTAGGGTGTGTTGACACTTTTAGCTTAAAAAAATAGCGAAGTAGTAAAATCAAATCGCCAAACCCAATTTTACTATTCGCTATGCCTCGTACCATGCTGACAGATCAACACTGGCAAAAGTTGAAAGTTATTCTGCGTAATTTATCCATTCACCACAACTCAAATTTACGCAATTTTATTGAAGCTATTCTCTATAGAATTAGAACAGGCTGTCCGTGGCGAGATATTCCTTCTTGTTTTGGTCATTCAAACTCTATTTTCAAACGTTTTAATCGTTGGTCAAGCAGCGGTAAGTTACTTAGATTATTCAAATTACTAGCCTCATGCCCCGATATGGAGTGGATTTTTATTGATGGCTCTCATGTACGTGCTCATCAACATTCTGCCGGCATAGCGAATCAATCTATTTCTAAAAGTGTAGGAGGAAACTCCTCAAAAATACATTTGATTGTTGATGCACATGGCAATCCTATTGATTTCATGATTACCGATGGAACCACACATGATGTTAAAGTTGCACCTGATTTAATATCAACATTAGATTTAAAAGAGACAAAAGTGGTATGTGCAGATAAAGGCTATGATTCAGAACCACTGCGTGAACAGATCAGGAAAACAGGGACTAAAGCGAATATACCAAAGAAAACAAATAGCCAATCGAACAATGACCATATGGACTGGTATTTATATAAAATCAGGCATTTAGTTGAAAATATGTTTTGTAGATTAAAGCAATTTAGAGGAATAGCTACTCGATATGACAAGCTCAAAAGAAATTATCAAAGTTCTGTTGCTTTAGCCTGTATATTTTTATGGCTACCTTTATAGGGTTAATTATGAACAGTAAATGTCAACAGACCCTACTTAAAAATTCTTTAGCTTTAATGGATTTTTAAATTAAGCTGAAATTAGCTTTATTTTCCTTTATAGTTACCATGACCAAATCCTGCTTTTTATAAAGCGGGATTTTGTTATATGTGATATTCAATATGTTCCGGACAATTAAGTTATGACTTTCCAAAGTTTTGAAGTAGTACATGTGGTTGCTATGGACAACCAACGTTGTATTGGTAAGGATAACGATCTGCCTTGGCATATTTCTGCTGATTTAAAACACTTTAAAGAAATTACCCAAGGTGGGGTAATTATCCTTGGTCGTAAAAATTTTGATTCGATTGGTCGTCCGCTTCCTAAACGTGTAAATTGGGTAATTACTCGAAACCATAATTGGAATTTTGACGGCGTTAAAGTTGCACATTCAATCGAAGAAGCCTTAGAGAAATCTATTCCTGACGTTCAAGCATCAGAGAAACCAAATACAATTTTTATTATTGGTGGTGGTGAGATTTTCAAGCAAACCATCAATATTGTGGATCGACTAGAGCTTACTCATGTTGATTTAAATGTTGAAGGTGATATTTTTTATCCTAAAATTCCAAATGATTTTGTGAAGATAGCGTCAGAACAACATATTGATGACAAAACCGGCATTGCTTTTGAGTTCGCAACCTACAGAAAATAAAACCTATTTCTCATGAAAAAGTGATGATGCAGGGACGCGAATATATCTCCAGACATTGGAGTCTGTGGCTGCTGGGCAGCCTGTTTACTTTATTCGTCATTCTGTCGAGCCTGTGGCTCAGCCTCATGCTGTGGGTTCATCTTCCCATCGGCAAAATCGGCAGCTTGATACTGATTGGACTCTGGCTGACCTTTGCGCTGGTCGTTCTCGGGATTTATTTCACCCGGCATCTGATCTCCCGCCAAGTGGATAGCGTTCTTTATCTTCTGGCCTTTTTATTCTGTTTGCTAGGATATTTCAGTCTGGAAGCGCGTCAGGATCGAGAGTGGAATCCTGAGGTTTCCCAGCTTCTGCATTATGAGCAGCAAGGCGATCAGGTTACCTTACACAATATCCGCAACTTTGACTGGCAGGCCGATGGTCGCTATATCGAACGCTGGGAAAGCCGCAGTTTTGATCTGAATCAGATTACTGGCGTGAACATCATTACTTCCTACTGGATGGGGCCTAAAATTGCCCATACCCTGGTCAGCTTCGATTTTGCCAATCAAAAGCCACTCACCTTCTCGATTGAAATCCGCAAGGAAAAGAATGAAGAGTTTTCAGCGATTGGTGGCTTTTTCCGAAAATATGAACTGAGTCTGGTCGCATCGGATGAAAAGGATATTGTCTATACCCGTAGCAATGTCCGTGGTGAACAGGTCTATTTTTTCCCAGTCAAAATGCCGCAAGCTCAGGCTAAAGCGCTATTCAAGGAATATCTGCGTCAGGCCGATGAGCTGGCCCAAAAGCCAAAATGGTACAATACCCTGACCAGTAATTGCACCACACTAGTCTTTGATATGGTTCAGGCGATATCGCAACAACAGCTACCCTCAGATTACCGGTTGCTGGCCTCCGGCTATTTACCGAATTATCTCTATGATCTTAAAGTACTAGAACAGTCTTGGGATATGCACACTTGGTATCAACGGGCACATGTCAATCCACGGGTAGAACGCACCGCTAATCTCTCCAGTCAGGACTATTCACGCCTGATCCGGCAGGGCCTACCAAAACCCGACATGCGATAACTGTGTAGCAAATCCACTTCAATAAAGATACAAAATCAACTGGAACCTTGATCATTTTTTTGTTTATATACAAATAGCTAGTCAATGATCAGAGTATCTCTCATGCTAAAAAAATTAACTGCAATCGCGATTTTAGGCTCGGTTCTAACGGTCATGGGCTGCGAAACTGTGCCCAATACAGCCACGACACAAACCGCGAATCATTTACAACTTTTGCAAAATCGTACTTGGATTGCGACCCAGATTGGTAATACTGAAATCAAGACTGCGCCAACCGCACGCAATGTTCCGAGTCTGCAATTTGATGCCAGTACCCAGCGCGTTTCAGGTTCAGATAGCTGTAACCGGATTATGGGCAGCTACACAGCAGCAAAAGATACGCTGACCCTGAGTCAAATGGCTACTACCCGTATGGCTTGCATGAACAACGATCAGCTTGATCAGAAATTTAATGAAGCTTTAGCTAAAGTGACGCATTATCAGGTATTTGCTAAAACCTTAAAATTACTGGATCGCCATGGAAATCTCTTGATCCAGCTGGAAAGTGCTGTTCAGCCGCGTTAATACTTCCCTACAAAAAGCCTGTATGGACAGGCTTTTTTATCTTTCATACTGATGAGCTGGAATTTAACCATCAGCCCGATTGAGTTATTTAATTGAATGAGGAATCAACCATGCAACAGGCACTTTTCGGTGGGGGATGCTTTTGGTGTACTGAAGCCGTATTTTTACAGATTCAGGGAGTTCAGCAAGTCGTCAGCGGTTACGCAGGTGGGCACACAACTTAAACATTCATAATTAAGGTCCACACATTGAGCAGCTGTCTTCCATGGTTGTTTTTTCGTTTTTTGAGGTGCAAAAAAGTCAAATTCAGCATGTGTGGGTTCTGGCCAGACGATCGGTAAATTGTCACGCCGAGCAATTAAGAAAAATCTATTTCTCAATGTCGGTGCACCATAGTCGCATGCTCGTAGTTCACGATATTCGACCGTGTACCCTTGGTACCTGAGCGCATTCACGAAACAGTTAAACGTTCGCCCTTTCCGCTTTAAAATCGGTTTACCGTTCTTATCCAAATCACCCCATTCAACAAACTCAACCACGTTTTCAAGCATGATGATTCGTGGTCGAACTGTTGCAGCCCACCTTAAAGCAATCCAAGCTAAACCGCGGATCTTCTTGTTTAACGGCTTGCCACCTTTCGCACGGCTATGATGTTTACAGTCTGGACTAAGCCAAACCAAGCCAACAGGTTGATTGCCCGTAATCTTTACAGGGTTAACATCCCAAACACTCTCGCAGTAGTGCTTTGTTTTTGGATGATTGATGCGATGCATGGCCAAGGCTTTCGGATCATGATTAATTGCAATATCAATCGGTCTACCGAACGCACGTTCTAAACCAGTTGATGTACCGCCACCGCCAGCAAAGTTATCAACGATTAATTCATGTGGAAGCAAGTTATACATAGAAATTCCCTCTTACAAATGCCCCTTTATGGCTTAGATCTCTTAATTCATGCGGTACATCTTCTGGAGACAGATACCTATAAGCATGAATAACCTTGCTCAGATTCATACAGCCACCCCCATGCTTTCAACGGCACTTTCTAATGTTTGATGTGCTGAATAATCATCACAGTCGTAATAATCGTCATCGATCAAATTAGAGATGTCGTAGTCACTCAAACCGCTATTTAAACAGCGACTCAAAAGCTCAGGATCTAAACGATCATACTTGTTGCAAATCGTCATTAACGAATTGCTATGTGCGTTGTTTGCCGTGAAAAATGAGTATGCAAAACCTTCAGGCGTTACGCTTCTAGCATTCTTAGTCGCAATACTATTGCCACCGTATAGGCGGTGCATTTTAGAGCCCTCAACAGGTTCAACAGGTGCAATTGGTAGGTCGGCATTGAAACGGCCCCACAATAATGTTTTCTTTGTGTATGTATCACCAAAATGAAACGGATCAAACGACAGACGCCACGGCGACAACCCGGTTAAGCTCGCAATACGCCCTACTGGATTCTCAATTGCCCAAATATTCGGTTTAAAAAATTCAATTGTTCTTAAAGTTTGGTACACCAGCTCAATACTGCTTAACGTGCGACCATCAGCATCTTTGGCAGTAAAATGTCTTGCACCAGAAACAGCAAAGTCTGTACATGGGCATGCAGCTAAAATCGCATGAACGTCCAAACCATCAAAGCATGCAAAAAGCTCGTTAAAGAATTCCACGCTGAAGTTATTAATATCGCCAAAATAAGGATCTGCCTGTATATCAAACCGAAATACTTGATAGCCAGCATCAACCCATGGTTGTGACCATGTGCCAGACAAATCAAAAAGAGAAAGGACAATTTTTTGGTTGTTTTGGTTGCGGATCGTTGGATCTAGATATTGGTTAAACGCAACGTTTTTCCATTGTTCTAAACGTTCTAATGCGGAAGATCTGGACATCCAGCCATTAGCTTCAACATATGCTTGTGATTTCTTATTTAAGCGAACAACTTCATTCTTATGCGGTGCATCAAAGATGTTTGAAATCTTAAACTCAGCATCAATAAAACTACTTCTTGCATCCAATAAAAGAGAGATGGATCCGGAAATTTGAACAACTCCTATAAGTGATACTCTGCTCCTCAAATGATGTTATAAACATCAATATATGGAGTATTTTATGGCACGTAGACCAAGAAGAAATCATTCAAACGACTTTAAGGCTAAGGTAGCACTTGCTGCGATCAAAGCAGAAAAAACACTTGCTGAATTGAGTTCTGAGTTTGATGTTCATCAAAACCAAATTATTGACTGGAAAAATCAATTGATCTCAGCTTCCTCACAAGCTTTCGATCAATCAAAAGCTCCATCAGAACCTCCCATTGATCTTAAAAAGTTACATGCAAAAATCGGTGAGCAGGCATTAGAAATTGATTTTTTAGAAGGTGTGTTGAAGAAACTGGGCCGCTTCAACCACAAAAGTTAATCGATCACTCACTTCAGATTTCAGTATCTAAACAAGCTAAGTTACTGAAAGTCTCTCGTGGTTGTTATTATTATCGCCCAAAACCTGTTAGCTCATCAGATCTGAAGCTGATGCGATGTATTGATGAATTACATATGCAATATCCTTTTGCAGGCAGTCGTATGATGCGTGATTTGTTGAATCGTCAAGGGCATCATATAGGACGACGTCATACACGTACTTTAATGAAGAAAATGGGTATTCAGGCGTTATATTGCAAACCAAATTTAAGCCAGGCTAATCAAGCTCACCGTAAATATCCATATCTGCTCAAAGGATTGGCTATTCAGCGCAGTAATCAAGTGTGGTCTACTGATATAACGTATATCCCTATGGCAAAAGGCTTTGTTTATTTATGTGCTGTGATTGATTGGCATAGCCGCAAGGTACTTGCGCATAGGGTATCGATTAGTATGGAGGTGGATTTTTGTATTTCGGCTTTAAATGAAGCGATTGAAAAATATGGATCACCTGAAATATTGAATACAGACCAAGGCAGTCAGTTCACCAGTGATGCATTTATTGATGTATTGAAATCAAATGGCATTCAAATCAGTATGGATGGTAAAGGTCGATGGGTAGATAATGTGATGGTTGAACGATTATGGCGGAGCGTTAAATATGAAGAGGTGTATCTCAAAGCTTATAGCAGTGTCACAGATGCGAAAAAGCAATTGAGTGCATATTTTGAGTTTTATAATCTGAAACGACCTCATTCGAGTCTAGACAAAATGACACCAAATGAGTTTTACTATGATCAGCTACCCCAACAAAACAAGGTGGCTTAACTAGAGCGGAATATCACTTATAAATACGCTTTTAGTTGTTCAAACAAGTGGAACCACCTCTGTTTACAGTTGATGAGTGGAATCTTTTTAAACAAGGATATGCTGAATTTGTAACGCTGACAGATCTTGAAAAAGAATATTGGTTTATTGCAATTGAGCATATTTTTGTAGATGAGGTTATTTGGTTAATGGCAGATTTTTCTGAAGGATGGAAAATGCAACATCAATTAGGAATTTATTCATCAATATTCAAATGTATATTGACCCCTAGTGTACTGCAACAATATGATTTAGAAATCAATACTTAGCTTTAAGATTTTATGTCATCAAACCAGTGAAAATGAAAACCTTCCGTTTTTTATTTTATAAGTCACTATTTTATTAACTTAGAATATTTAAATCGAATGATTTAAATATTCGTTTAATACAATGCCTACTTCACTTATATAGTTTAAGCAAAATGTCACTTTAGTAAGCTCTTCACCAGTTAATCTAAACTTTAGTTATACCGCTATTTATCATTTAACTGTATGAGCTTAACCCTATTCAAAGATGGAAATTATGAAAAAAAGTCGTTATTTAGTTAGCTCAGCTGGCATTATGACTGTGCTACTAATAGGCTGCTCAAAATCAGAAAATGCAGAGCATCATTCAGCAGATGCACCGTTAGCATCAGTAAGTGTAATGACTGCCCAAACACAATCAATAAATCTGATTGAAAATCTCCCTGGGCGTGTCACTGCATATCGTATTGCTGAAATTCGCCCTCAGGTTGGTGGCATAGTAGATAAAGTTCTATTTAAACAGGGTACTTATGTACATGCAGGTCAACCACTTTTTAAATTAAATTCTGAAATATTTCAGGCTGATGTCAAAAGTAATAGAGCAACTTTACATCGTGCTGAGGCTGAAGTAACACGCCTTCAAATTTTGTTAAAACGATACGCTGAACTGGTGACAGTTAATGCAATTAGTAAGCAAGAATATAACAATACTGAAGCAGAATATCAGAAAGCAAAAGCTGATGTTACTCAAATGGAAGCGATACTTTCACGTCAACAACTTAACCTAAAATATGCAACAATTACATCGCCAATATCTGGAATTATTGGTGAGATTTTAGTGACTGAAGGTGCATTAGTCAGCCAAGGTGATACTAAAGCCATGGCAGTAGTACAGCAAATTGATAAAGTGTATATCGACGTAAAACAGTCAATTACTGATTATGAAAAAATACAGGAAGCATTACAACAAGGGAATTTGTCAAATGCTAGCCATAACGTTGAAATACTAAATAGTCAAGGTAAGCCATACGATGTAAGGGGTGAAATTTTATTTTCAGACACTAAAGTAGATCCCGATACTGGTGATGTGACTATCCGTATTTTAGCGAATAATCCTAGTCAAAAATTGCTTCCCGGCATGTATGTCCGTATCAACATGAGCCGAACAAAAGTTGATAATGCGATTTTAGTGCCAGAGCAAGCTATCCAACATGATATTAGTGGTAAGGCGAATGTAACTATTATCAACCAAAAAGAGCAAGCACAAAGTAAAACTGTGCAACTGGGTCAGCGTTATCAAAATAGTTATGTAGTCACGCAAGGTATAAATGCGGGTGAAAAAATCATTGTCGAAGGTGTAGACCGTATTCAACCTAATCAGCGACTAAAAGTAAAACAATGGCAAGCACCTATAACGAATAATGAAAATGGGGGGCAGCAATAATGTCTCAATTTTTCATTCGTCGACCAATTTTTGCTTGGGTCATCGCCTTATTTATTATTTTATTTGGTGTATTAAGTATACCTAAATTGCCAATTGCACGCTTTCCAAGTGTAGCTCCACCACAAATTAGTATTACAGCAATGTATCCTGGAGCTACACCAAAGACGCTCAATGACAGTGTTGTAACACTTATTGAAAGAGAAATGTCAGGTGTTAAGAATTTACTGTATTACAGTTCAAGTTCAGATACCTCTGGTAGCGCTACTGTTACTGCTACATTTAAGCCTGGTACAGATGTAGAGCTTGCTCAAGTTGATGTTCAAAACAAAATCAAAGCAATTGAGTCGAGACTACCTCAACCTGTTCGACAACAAGGGCTTATGGTTGATGCAGCTTCATCTGGATTTTTGATGATCATAGGTCTGAACTCCCCTAATCATCAATATTCTGAAATAGACCTAAGTGACTACATGACACGACACGTCATTGAAGAAATCAAGCGAGTTGATGGGGTTGGGAAAATCCAGAATTTTGGAGCTGAAAAAGCTATGCGCATTTGGGTCGATCCAAATCGTTTAGTATCTTATGGTCTGAGTATTAAAGACGTAAATACGGCTATTCAAAATCAAAACCTCCCGATTTCACCTGGTCGTATAGGTGATACACCTGCCCTCAAAGGACAGCAAATTACGATTCCATTAACAGCACAAGGGCAATTGGAGACTGTTGAACAATTTAAAAAAATTAGTTTACGTTCGAATAAAAATGGGGCAACTGTACTGTTATCAGATGTGGCTCATATTGAGGTTGGTGCGCAGTCTTATAGTTTTGCCATTTTAGAGAATGGTAATCCATCTACAGCAATAGCAATACAAATGAGTCCCAATGCAAATGCCGTTAAAACTGCTGAAGGGGTAAAGGCAAAAATCAACCAATTGAGTACTTCATTACCTGATGGAATGAAATTCTCAATCCCTTATGATACTGCACCATTTGTTAAAGTTTCTATTCAAAAAGTAATTACAACATTAATTGAAGCCATGGTTTTAGTCTTTATTGTAATGTTCATATTTCTTCATAATGTTCGTTATACCTTAATTCCAGCTATTGTTGCTCCCATAGCATTGCTAGGAACGTTCTCTGTAATGCTACTTGCTGGCTTTTCTATCAATGTCCTAACCATGTTTGGTATGGTGCTGGCGATTGGGATCATTGTAGATGATGCCATTGTAGTGATTGAAAATGTGGAAAGAATCATGGTATCAGAAGGCTTGTCCCCTGCAGATGCCACCTCGAAGGCGATGAAAGAAATTACGAATCCGATTATTGGTATTACTTTGGTTTTGGCTGCAGTATTTTTACCAATGGCTTTAGCAAATGGTTCAGTAGGGATTATTTATCGCCAATTCACTATCACAATGTCAGTTTCGATTTTATTCTCAGCATTCCTAGCCTTAACTTTGACACCTGCTTTATGTGCAACCATGTTGAAACCAATAGATAAAAATCATGTGAAAAAAGGTGTTTTTGCTTGGTTTGATCGAAGTTTTGAAAAATTAAATAATCGATATGAACATGGTTTATTTAAAGTCATTAAACATAAAAGAACGGCTATGCTATTTTTTATAGGCATTGTTGTTGCACTTCTTTTTTGTTTTAAACAAGTACCTACTGCATTTATGCCAGAAGAAGATCAGGGTTGGTTTATGACATCAATTCAACTTCCTTCTGATGCCACACAAGAACGTACCAAAAAAGTTGTTACTGAATTTCAGGAACATCTAAATAAAGAAGTTGGTATTCAAGATAATATGGCGATCTTAGGCTTTGGATTTAGTGGTTCAGGGCAAAATACAGCAATGTATTTTACCAATTTACTCCCCTTTGAGGACCGTAAAATTACTGCCCAACAAGTCGTGGATAATGCGAATACTGCAATGGCTGACAGCTCGGAAGGCCAAGTAATGTCTGTATTGCCTCCAGCAATTGATGAATTAGGAAGCTCTTCTGGATTTTCATTACAATTGCAGGATGTAGGAAATATTGGCATGCAAGCATTAGCACAAGCCCAAGATCAATTACTCAGTTTATCAACTCAAAGTAAAAAAGTTGTAGATGTTTACTCTGATGGTTTACCAGATGGAAATTCTGTACAACTCAAAATTGATCGTGAAAAACTACAAATATTAGGTGTTAACTTCAGTGATGTTACCGATATCATTTCTACTTCAATGGGTTCAATGTATATCAACGATTTTCCAAATCAAGATCGTATGCAGCAAGTTATTGTTCAACTTGATGCCAAATCACGTATGAGTATTGATGATATTTTACAAATCAAAGTAAATAGTCAAAGTGGTAAACTGATTTCTATGTCTGAGATTATTACTCCAGTTTGGCAATACTCCCCACAACAATACAATCGTTACAATGGTCGTCCATCTTTAAGTGTTACGGGTAGTCCAGCACCTGGTATATCTTCTGGTCAAGCAATGTCAGAAATGGAAAATTTAATCAAACAACTTCCAAAAGGTGTGGGGTATGAATGGAGTGGTATTTCTTTAGAAGAAAAACAGGCTGAATCGCAAACTATATTTTTATTACTTCTATCTATGCTCGTAGTATTTCTTGTTTTAGCTGGGTTATATGAAAGTTGGTCCATCCCTCTTTCTGTTATGTTGGTTGTACCTCTAGGGCTTATAGGTGCATTTATAGCTGTAATGATAAGAGGTATGCCCAATGATATTTTCTTTAAGGTTGGTATGATTACCATCATTGGATTATCAGCGAAAAATGCCATTTTAATTGTTGAATTTGCTAAGGCTCTCCGAGAAGATGGGATGAGTTTAGTTAAAGCAACCGTTGAAGCTGCAAAATTGCGCTTGCGTCCAATCTTAATGACTTCTTTAGCATTTACATGCGGAGTTATTCCTTTAGTTTTTGCAAGTGGTGCGAGTTCTGAAACCCAAAAGGCTATAGGTACTGGCGTATTTGGAGGAATGATCAGTGCAACTCTTCTTGCTTTAGTGTTTGTCCCTATTTTTTTCATTATTGTTATGGGAACTGTTGATAAATTTTCTAAACAAAAAGGATCAAACTAATCTATAAGCTTTGTGGGTTAGAAAAAAAATAACTCACTTTGCATTGATCATATTTAAATTCTTGTTTTATCCATAGCACTAACCTATTAATTTTAAAAAATAATAGGTACTGGCTAAATAGCAAATCGATACATATCTTTTTCATAGAGGAAATATGATTTTAGTAAGTTCTTGTCTGGCTGGCTTAAAGGTACGTTATAACGGGACGCATAGCTTAAACGAAAAAATCGAAAAATTAGTCAAAGATGGAAAAGCTACTATGGTATGTCCAGAGATTCTTGGCGGTTTATCAACACCACGCGAACCTGCCGAGATTTCGGGAGGTAATGGCGATGATGTCTTAGATGGAAAAGCCTGTGTAATTGAAAAATCAGGAAAGGATGTGACTTCAATCTATATTGAAGGGGCATATAGAACTTTAAAAAAAGTTCAATTATTAAAAGCTACTCTGGTAGTGCTTAAAGAAAATAGCCCTTCATGTGGTAGTTCAATGATTTACGATGGTCAATTTAATGGGAATAAGATCTATGGCAATGGAGTTACCTCCGCTTTGCTTAAACGTCATAATATAAAAGTCATTTCAGAAGAAACTTTTTGGCAACTTTTACCCTAGTTCCTCCGCTTTTATTTAAAATCTTCATGCAACTCCAACCACGCCCCCCTTTGCAATATCAAGTCTCTTCGGTATTTAGAGATATAGTGAGGTAATAATCTAAGAAGCATATCCATTACTTCCACATCAGTTAAAAAGTAGTGGTTCAATTTTATGCTGTAATTCTTTAACAATTTTAGCAAGCTGATCATGTAAAACTAACCAACATTGCTCATGACCTTGCCCAATATATTCATCTATTATGAGTTGCAAAATGTCTTGATCTATCTGACTTAAGAATTCTAAAAACCATGTCGCAGCAACATCCTTGGCAACTATTGTTTTATGATCTAATGTATAAGCTATACGGCATAGCGCTAAAATTTGATTACATTCATCCTGATCGTCTTTCCAATGAGCAATAATTTGTGGATAAGTTTTTTGCATGGCAAATATTAATTGTTCATAGCTAATTGGATTTAACCAATCGCAAATATCAGGTCCAAAGATAGTAATGTTATGTAATTGGGCAGTTTTAAGTAAAATACTAATATCTGGATCAGATTGACTATAAAGTAATTCACCTTTGAGTAATTCTTCTCTCAACCACTCGCCATATTGTAGCTGATATGTATATGGATGATTTTTATTGGTAATACTCCCTTTTTCTAATATCGTAATTTCTAAGGCACGCGCTGTAGCATGACCAATCGGAACAGATATATTTAGAAAATTCTGCGCTAATTGTTTTCTTTCCTGATCGGTAATTTCACGTTCAATAATAACTAAAATATCAAGATCACTTTTATGTTTTAAACCACCATCAACATACGAACCATATAAATAAATAGCATAAAGCTTATCTTTAAAATTTTTTTGTAAAAGCTGTTTTACACTTTCAACTTGGCGACACTCTTCATCATTTAAGCTTTGCATATGATTTTTAATTTAAAAAAATAAGTAATGAATTCATAGAGCATTATACAGAACACTGGCTAACATAGCCAGTGGTATTAAAAGGAATTTTAAAGGTTGAGCCATATTCCACTACACCAAGTTTTAAGCGTTGTGCTTATTTAATTTAATTATAGTGAAAAAGTTAGCTTATAAATTTTAAAAAAAAATTAATGACCATGGTTTTTATTAAAATATCTATATAGACAATTAAGCTAATTAGGTGGGCAATTATGAATATGTTGGTAAATATAAAAAGAGAAGTGCAAGCATCTGAATTAGACTTTATTGAAGTCGAAAAGCTAATTTTGCAATGCGAAAAAGCAAAATCGTCAATAAAGGTTATTTATGAAAGCATCAAAGATATTGAACTTGATGCTTACCAGATTGTGAGTGCAATCACCCGAAAATCATATTCATCATCATTCAATACTGAAGAATCTGCTTTAAAACAAATATCGTCATGCTTCTGGAGGAAGTTAACTGAGATCATCAATCTTAGAAACTTTATATCTGAAAAAGAATATGATGCGTTGTCAGATAAAATTGCTCGTCATGAAATTGAAGATTTCACGATGGATAACGTGAATGTATTTTTAGAATCTATCTGGTCTACGCGCCACATGGCATATGCTCGTAAAGTTGATTCATTGTTTTGCCAATTATCAAGCAAATACAAAACCAATCTTGGTGCTGGTATTAACCCGTGCGTGATCATTCATCACAATAGCTACCATTCTTATTGCAGACGAGATAATTTAGTGGAAGAAGTACGCTTTATAGCAAGGCAGTTATTTGGCAAGCCTTTAGACCACACTAGATTAGATAAACTCAGGTTAGATCGTGGTATCTGGCATAGCATTGATGATAATTTATTACGCATTAAGATCTACGAAAACGGTAACTGTCATATCTTGTTTAATCAATGCGTAGTTGATCGCATTAACCAGGTATTAAACCTGTTATATCCGAATCAAATTGGCATAGATCCAAATGTAAAACACAAACGCCGTGCGTATGATGAACCCATTTTATAAAGCTCATTAAAAAACCGTCAATTGTTATTGTGGTTTTTTTTTAGATATATACGGTACTAATTTTGCGATCGTGCCACTGGTGAACATACACTGACCATATCACTATGGATACTTGGGATAAATCATATCCCTTAAAGGCAGATTTAAATTTAGACTCCATTTTTCGGAGCTGCATTCTCTTATCACGAGATGGCTCTAATTCAATATCCCCAATGAATTGAGAATTGCAATAAGATCTTGTTCAGGTGTATCAGCAAGCACCGTCACGTTATAGCCACCGCTAAACTGGTGTAATTCAGCACAGTACTCAACATCAGACGCCGTGAGTACCAATTCAACATCAAAATATTGAATCACTTTAAGCACCTGGTACTTTGCTTTAAAGAATCCGTTGTTTTCAGCTAACTTCATCGCTTCAGCAATGGTGATGTTTTCAAGCACAAGACGGTCTTGAGCTGGTTCATCTTCATATGTTTTAAAACTTAACAATTTAATTAAACTTAATTAATTAACTAATTGCTCGTTAAATTATTCTTAATGCATTACGGCGATACGGCTAATAGAAAAATCATATTAGTACGCAAGCGATGTTTTTTAATTGATTAAAAAAGATTGAAAATCTTATTTTTCGAGAAAAGTTTGCCAGGTTGTGTTTTCCCATAAAATGAAACTATCAAAAGCAGAAAGCTTAAAACTTGGAGTGAACAGCATGTCAAATTTAAACGCTCAATCAGTACAGTTACAAGGCACTTTATACATCGGTTTCCCTAAAACTTTTAGCGGTGCTCACATGGAAACATTGTTTGATGAAATCTCAGATTACATCGACAACAACTGTGATTTAACCCTTGCGGATCTTCAAGCGGATAGTGACTATGCTCAACTTCAATTTCAACAGCACATGCCGACATTGGCTGATAAAACAAATTTCTTCTTCATGGACGTTGAAATCTACGTTGCAACATTAAAAGAAAACTTTGGTCATACATCAGTACTCGACCAAGTTACCTCAGTAAATATCTTTGGCAAAAACCTTGAAGACATTTGCACGTTAATGGCTCAAAACGGCTACGCATACGACCGTATAGAAGATTGTTGGTCACGCGAACTTTCTTAATTCAATTCACCCATACGCACGGATAACGTGCGTATGCCACTGAATCACATTTGAGGATATAAACCATGCAAAACCTAATTACAGCGCATTGCGAGCTAACCATCAAACATGATGAAAAACAGCAAAAAAATGTCGGGCCTGTTGTTGTGACGTTTGGGGCGATCTTTACTGCTGAGTCGGTGAATGAACTGTTTTGCGCTATATGCCAAGACGGAATCAGATTTAAAGCAATCTATAACCCCGACAATATGTATTTTTTACGCCATGAGCTAAGCCCAATTGCTGATTTGTCAGTTAAGACAGACCAAGACGGCAACATTATTGTCAGTGTGATTGCATCCACTAGCCCATATTTTGAGATCAAAGTACTAAAAAATGGTTTTACCAACTCAGACACCTTAAACAGATCTGCAATTCGCACGTTGGTTCGCAACCATCAAAGCCCATTCCAAGAGCAAATTTCTGACTACTTTGAAACAGACCCAATTTTTAAAACCATGCAAGCAATTTTTGCACACACGTATTTAAGCCGATAAGGAACTTCACCATGACGACCGCTACTGCTACCGCTGAAAAGACCGTGTTCAAACGTGAAACGTTGGAGCTGAAGAACATCCATGTTTACACCCAAAACGACCGCATTAACCAAAACAGTCCCGTTGGCGACCGTGCATACGACAATGGATTAGTGAAAGACATCCTGTTCAGCCCTATGCTTTGGGCTACCCCTGAATTTTCATCTAGCTATGTCACTCAGATTCAAATTAAAGGCACACGCATTTATGATTCACTTTGCAGTTATACTGGCGTTCGCACCTATTTTTATAAGTTAGCTGACAGTGAGTTTGGGTGCATGTATCAAAAACGTCCGTACCCACAAAACGACTTTCTCTTAATTTTTGCAAACTTAACGCAAATGTTTAACGATGCAGTTTGTTACTTTGGAAACAACAGTAATAAAAATGTTTTTAAAGGTCTAAATTTTGACATCGAAAGTGGTGTTTCACGGTTCAATTTACAGCAACGCTTATTAGAGTTTTATAAGAAGTCTAAACGCCAATTGACCATCAGTGAAACAACAAGAGGAATGCTTGGTGACTCGAATCTTCGCTATAACATCTTTGTTCGCAACCAACCAAAATTGGACAAACACGGCAAGCCGTTAAAATGCGCCAAAAAACTCATTAAGCTTTACAAAGAGCGTGGCACAGTTGCGATCTATGGCGGTGACTGCATTTCACCACTCAAGCTCGTTAAACACCAACAAATCAAGGTAGAGAGCGAAAATGGCAAGTTTTCATATACGACTGACTTCATCACGTTGTACTCAGTAGAACAAGACATGTACACCTTATATATTCCCTATTCAGTACTTAATGAAAGCTACGGAACAACTAATAAATTTTATGGTTTGCATCTCACCCAAGAAGAAGCAGAAAAAACCATCCCGAAATTATTAGAACGTACTCAAAAGTATTTAAACCATAAAAAAGGTTAATACCCTTGCGTTGATCAGCTAATTGATCAACTGCTGGCTTTATAAACGCAAACGATGTTTTTTTAATTGATTAAAATAATCCAAAACTTAATTTTGATAATTCAGCACCCATAATTCTACTAATGCATTTCCATCAAGCCTTAATTCAAACCATATTCAATTAACAATGAATTAACACCACTACGGCGTTATTTCTTAAATGTGGTATATGGCTTTACCCACCCCCTACTCGTCTATGGCTAATTGTTCCAGTGTCAGTCAAAAAATGAAATATAATTCATTCTCAAAAATGAGAATCTGTTCACAAATGGGAACGCGAAGCAGCCTTAATTTTAAAAATACCAGTTCATCTAGACTAAATTTGAGTAAGTCTGATTAATATTGAATAAAAAACCTAAGTTTTTCGCCGTATGTTTTAATCTTCAAGGGTTTAACTTTAATGAAATTTTTTTTAAATAAACTAATTTAGTGGATTTTGACCGTTATAATGGTTTTATCTCGAGGCATATTGCCTTAAACTTGGAGCCGTGTGATGTTAAAACTATCTAGTATCTTTTCTCATGAAGCTAGGATTGAATCCCTTGTTATTCAATTTGAAGCCGATTATCAAACTGCACTAAAGCAAGGTTTAGATATTTACTTTGGCGTTGGCTATGCAACTAATGAGGATAGTCAATCTATACAGGCGTATCTTGTGAAAGATAAGGAGATTTATAAAAAGCATTACTGGAGTTGGGAATACCCAAGAACACCACACAAAATTGAAAAAACTAAAGCTGAGCACCGCCATTGGTTAAACCTAGCTGATGTACGAAACGCTGCGCTCGAGGCGAATATTACAAAATAAAAAGGTAATCTAAATGATAAAAAAAAGTGTGGGTTTTGAACGTGCTTCTGATGTTCAAGCCATCGTTTACTCAGTAAAAGATGGATCTGCAGTTTTTGTCGTACCAAATGGCTTTGTGGTGCTGGAGGTTCCATTGTCACAAACTCAAGCCGAGTACTTCAAGATGTATGAGAAGTCACCTAATGTTTTTGTGTTGCACGGTAAGGCAAAATTCCATTACGTGTGTGATTGTGAAGTTGAACTGGTTGGCTTTAGTGTGGAAAGATCTAAGCTAACAAATCAATTGGTCAATCCAAGCTTATTTAGCCACATTGATAAACCTGCAGTCAGTATAGATTGCATCTATGATGATATGTCTGCACCAACTATAAGCCCTGGCTTTTATTGTTAATTAGCTGGTATAAAAGAAGCCCGAAATTCGGGCTTTTAATTTGTCTGAAGACAAGTTATTTCAACTCGCACGGCGCTTTAATTCTGATGTTATTTGCCCAAGAATAAACATCCGAACCTTTTTGTGGGAAAGGCTGACTCTTAGAATACTGCAACCAACACACCGAATTATGGGTTGGATCTTGTTCCTTACGTTTTTCACGTAATTTAATCAGGCTTTCTCTTAACGCTGCAGTATCGTATTTTGGATCAAGTGACATAAAACCTACCGCAAACAGATCCGCATAAGATTCTCGCCATAGTTGAGTTTTACCGCTACTTTCAGCCGTTACAAAGGTAGATACATCATCCATCTTTACTTTGGACCGATCAGACGGCGCAATTGAATTTAATGCTTTAAGTGGCTGGCCAAGTTCACCAGGCACATCGGTCGCACGATCTAAACAGTGAGATAACTCGTGCGCTAATATCAGCATTTCCCAATCGTTGTAGCTTACATCGGTTTTTGCTGCTTTATACATGGTGTTCATGCTGGTTTTAGACATATTCACCAGGCAATATCCTGTACTAGATCTTAATGAAGCTGGAGAAGCTTGCGGTATATCTAAGGAAGTTAAAGCCCAACTTTCGTTAAAGTCACCTAACACAAGTGGCGCGTTGTAGTTTTCCTTGGCAAACTTTTGTAGTTGATTGAAGTTGCTACCCGGTACCATCGCAGCAATATGGTCATGGTTGAACTGTTTCTTTTCTAGCGTTTTGAAACACCATACAAAACCATATGACAGTAGAAACATTAGGAGTGGAACAACAGCAACAGAGAACATAAGTAGCTTAAAGTTTTCGTCTAGTCGCTTGGTTCGGTCTTTGGTCTTAATATAAGGTGTTGCCAAGCACCAGCTGAGCACTACTGTCATCAAGATTAAAATAACAAGAAAAGTCATGGTGTAGCCAACTGGTTGAATAAACGTAAAGGCAATCCACGCAAAACAAGTTAGGACGGTTAAGGTCCACAAAATGATGTTTAAAATGATTTTTGTTTTCACGCCGTTGGCATCCCTAATCTATAAAAATAAATGTGGCCCATTAAACGGGCCATATTGAGTCTGTTCTCTTCATCATCGCCAATGTGGTCGATATAAATAATTAACAAACCATCAAAGCTAAAAACTTTTCTTAAAAATTTAAGATGCCTGCACACCAGGATAATCGTTGTAGTTGCCATCAATAAATTGATTGGTAGATTTACTGACATCATACCAAATCGGCATGCATTTCGACTTGTCACTTTGATCGATGGCCATGTATGGAAGTCCTAATTCGTTTTGAATCAATTCAGCATCCATAAATGGCTCAAGAACCTTCATAGGAATGGAAAACAAACACTCAACATACCCATTATCATGAATGACCTTTCGACTGGCTTTAGAAGCACTGTCAAAGCGCAATGCATTCCACAAGTGAGAAGCTTCATTGATGGTATGTGGTTGTTTTAGGTAATTAGGATTTTCAGACGCATAGATCGACAGTGTATTCACATCAATCATCAGCTTAAGTACACCTGAACCGACCATATGTTCAATCGGTATATACAGCATGATAGCGCCGTATCCTAAGCTTCGTTTTTTAGCATCTGGATGTTCACCAATACCACCAATAACGCTATGAATAAGAATAGGTAGAGTTGTGTTCATTTTATAAACCTTTCAATAGTTTTGTAGCTCTTTATACATTTGATACCGCGTATAGCAGATATAACACGGCGATGTTAATAGAGATTGCATACAGCCATTAATATTGATTAATGACTTCATCCATCACATAAATTGAGTAGTTGTACTGGTCTAAGCGATATTTGCTTTCTTCAGTATGTTCACTGGCCAATGCTTGTAGTTGAGTTTCGTTCATGGAAGAAGCATAGCGGTTACGGATTGATTTAAGCTGGCTCAATTCTAAACGTCCAGTACTCTTGGTCAGATTGCTAACAGTTGTGAATAGATCCTGGTCATATTCTTGCAATTCACCATACAGCCAAGCAAGGTGTTCTGCACTGATGTATGGGTTATTTTTTTCATAGTAGTTTTTCAGTTTGAGTAAACTCAAACCACATATGAACACAGCAACCATAAGGCTAATGACAAGCCCCTCACCGAGTTTAAGTAGGTACAGGAATATAAAGATACTAATCACGCCTATGGCAATAGAGATATATCGCATGGTTTGATTTTGGAACATTTCTAACATGGGCATTACTCACTTTTTGTAATGTTGTTTTGATAAAGATGGTCTATTTGAGCGATGGCAAGTTTCATGCGTTCCGTGGTGCAAGTCAGGTCGTCATCAAAACGATGGTTGAATTCAACAATCCCCTGTTCTTCCATGTCTTGCATTTCACGCTTAGCATTACTTAAGCCTTTTTCTATACCAACCAGATTCAAGTTAAAGAAGTCTTCTAGTAGCTTTTCACTCTCAATGATTTGTTTGAGCTCAGTAACATAGACTTCAGTTTTCTTTTTGCTGATTTCCGCAGCCATCGCATAACGAAAGTTGCCGTTTACAACAACAGTTTTGAGATCTGGTGAATATTCGTTGTATTCACTTGGAATTCGACTAACGGACTGGACGGCGTGACTCCAGCCATACTTCTGAAAATATTCAATTCCCGTCATGGTATATACCTACGATTGTTCTTTTTTAAGTTCAATAACAGCCAATAACGCTTTGTTTTGGCGTTCCAATTCATATTGTTTTTGACGGTCTACATTTTGGCGATCGAAAAGTTCTCTAATCTGCTGTTTGTAGTGGTTGTCATAGTACGAATAGGCTTTACGTTCTGCTTTTCTACGTGCAATGCGAACTTTGGGATGCCAGTTGAATTCTTTGTCGTCTGCATAACCCCTCATGAACTCAACCAGTTTGCTATCACCACGCATTTTACAAACCTTAATGAAGCCCATTTCTAAAACTGTAATTGGCGCACGGCGCGGATCTCCAAACTCCCAACGCCGTTTAATCCCAAAGCCACACATCTCTATTTGAACCGTAATCATGGTTTAACCTTTATCAAATGTTTGAGCTTCTGGATCTTCGACATTAAATCTGGACCATCACTTTCATGGTAAACAAGGTGTTCATTAACGAATGTGATAAAAGCATCCAATTCAGTTTGAATCGTTGCCAATTGATTGCGTAACCACTGGCATGTGGCTTCATCTTGTTTTATCGCCGTTTCAAGCAATCCTCTCGCATGTTCATAGGCATTTGCCTCACCTTGCGCCACCATATCTGCAGATGATTTCCAATCGCCCCATTTCTTATTCCAAAAGTCATCGAGCAACTGCAGTAATTTTTCCACTTCCAATTGGTCATCGCTGATGGCTGGTGTTTGCATTTGATAGATAGATTTTTTAGTTTCTACTTCACTTTGCATCCAACCATCACGAAAAGCTTCCCATTTCGCCTGATGCACCCAAGAAGAATAATTGCCACTGGCCAACAGACTACCGACCACGCCGTATCTATTTTCAAAAGCGCTACGAGCTTCAATTTCTGAAGCAATGTTTTCATTAGTATTTTGCGTATCAATCATGCTGACTATCCCCATGAAGCAAAGGCACTTGTAATGAGATTTTTGTTTCCTTCATCTCATGAAGTTTTTGAATCGCACGTTCTGGATCTATCACCCATGCATCAAAGAGAAGTTGAGTGACAAAAGAAAACTTCTCACCAACTTTGCGGAACGGTGCGCCGTGGCTATTCAGGAATTGTTCAAACACAAGATATTGCTGTTCGATGGCCTGGTTAAGTTCAAACAGGTCAATACAGCCCTCTAGCAAGTTGTACTCACCTGAAGCATTCGGCATAAACATCCATTTACGCTCATGGGTTAAGCCATCTACATGTAGGTAGGCATGTTTGTTGAGACTAGTCCACTCAGGTTTCATCATGACGTAGGTGTTGTACTCGTCATCTTCAAGATAGTTGTAGTGGGTAGCATCAACGGGTTTCTTTGCTAAAACAGAAATGGCCTGTTCAAGTGTCAGACCGAGAATGAGTGCATGTGGTGTAGTTGATGATTGGTGATCCATATTCCCTACCCCTTAGATTGTCGGGCTAGTCGGTTTAGGACCACTCAAACAAACTTCGTTTTGAACGTGATTGTAGATCTCAGCCAAGTGAGGGCGTGTGCTAAAAAATTGATCTTTTGATGTATCAGAGAGGTTAGCACTCATGATGGTGAGTAGTGCTTCATTTTTGAATTGCGCTTGAACCGCCGTCTTTAATGCACCATTCAATGAAGCATGCAGATTGTTGAATAGCGAAATAACACGGGCATTCTGATCATTCTTTTTGAAGAAGATAAAATTAACTTCACGTTCACGGAAAAACACCAGCTGATATTCAAGCCCTGATTCTGATAAATCATTCCCCATATCAATCAATGCATCATCTGGTACGGCGAACGCAGCGTATTTTGAATCAAAGTTTTGAAGTGCTTTATTTGAGATTAGATTCAAACTTACTTTGCCTTGAATCGGCACACATTGGCTCAGTTTCTTAGCCAAGTAATGTGCAGCAGCCATGTGATGTGATCCACCAGCATTTTGAACAAAAATCTTAGGACTCCAGCCATAGATAAAAAATTGATCAGTGGTTGTATCTGGAGAGTTCAATAAACGGATTTCTGGCCATAACAACATTCGATCTAAATTTTCCATACTCACATCACTAATGTAATCAGGGCATGCGTTTTTTACAAAATCATCAATGCTACGGTACTGGCTTAAATCCGACTTGGAATTTGAGAAGCCCCCAATTTCAGATAGGTCAAGTAAGCATGGTGTTTCAAGATGAATGATTTCTGCAAAAATCGGGTTAAATACTTCAGCCAATTCTTCAGCAAAGGTAGAGATGTAGAACGGCTTATGATTTTGCGTATCTTGACCAAGGTAGCTGATGGAATCGTTATCTTTGGCATGTGGATTCAAAACAATGTTTTTGCCTGGTACAAAATTAGTAGGAGATATACCAGTCATACAAAGAGAATCTTTGATTTGATGAAAAGGGAAAACATCGGTCATGGCGATGCTGTCAGAATTGACTAAACGGGTATCAATAAAGGGTTTTAACTTGAGATTCTTATAAAGCTTATGTTTTGCTGAAAATACCGAAAGTAAAGTGTCTAACATTTTAAGCACTCCATTGATTAATGCTTTATTAAAACTAATAAAGATATATTAATACAGAAAGTGCTTATAAGTATTTTTTTGGAAAATTAATTTAAGAATTGCGGTTGAGTGGTATTAGTTGCAAGTGGTTGTACGGCGTTGTTATCGACAGACTTTGAGTACTGTTGCACTTCAACAATTCGCACACCTTTAACGTGTAAACGTGTTTTATAGTCAGTCATTCCAAGTGTTTGTAAGTTTTCTAGCTGTTCTTTAGTCATTGCCTATATCCTGTATATTGGATGTGATTTAAGGGCAATTTAATTGATGTATTAAGGATTGTAAAGGGTAAAACACAGTTCATTAAACTTTTTATGAAATGGTATATACCGATTAAGCCTAAAACAAAACAAGGTTTTAAGAAGTGGTTTAGTTATGTTTAAGAATATGCACGTTAAAACTAAGTTATTATATTAAAATGCATCTAAACTAGGGTTAAAACCAAACTGGATGCCAATATGTGTTCAAACATTGAATCTTACGCCGTGAACCTATCCAATGTACCTAAAGCTATCTCTTGCTTGAATATGTATGACTTTCAAACGTTAGCACTAGGACCAACCTATTTACCCCGATTTATCACTTGCAGATCGCCACATTCCATATACGGCGCTATTGGTTGCATTTGATGTGAATGCGTCTGAAAAGTTTCGCTTAATCGAAATGATGGTGCCTGAAGCCATTCCGCTGTCGCAGTTGTTGTTATTGGCCATATTCAATGAAACGCCGTATAAGAGCGAATATGAAATAGCCCAATACATGCCGAGTGATGAATTAAGGCGTATTAAGTACAAACAGCTCACCCAAAAAAACTAAAGGCTGGATAACCAGCCTTATGTCTTCTACATGGATGCGTTTAGTCATCCTTTTTTTTGATTGTAATGCCTGATCGTAATGAAGCTGAAGAACCTTTTGAACCAAGTATCACCAACAATTTTTCAAAAGTAACGCATTCGTGCGAGAACGGGTTTTTCATCAAAGCTTTTTCAAACTTAGCTGCATACTGTTGTTCTACGAATTCCATTTCATTTTTAGTGCTATGTGAGATGGCTTGATCAAGACTGGCTTTGTTTTCCGCAATGTATTGTGTCTGATCTTCAGGTTTTACATGGCGTGGTATCTGAACAAGCTGATATTCAGTAATTGGCGCAACGGTTAAGTCATATCCTGTTAGGATCTCTTTCAATTCATCATAGTAGCTGTCTAGGTTCATTGGTGTGATAACGGCGCGAGTCACAGTTTCAACATCACTTTCCTGTTGAGCCTGTTCAGGTTCGCTTATACGTTCACCATAGATATTAAATTCAGCATCAAGATCCGCATTGTTGTAAGCACCAGCTTGTACTTGAGGTGAAATGTCAGAATCTTTACCGAAGTACTGGAACTGTTTTCGCTTCTCAATAATCTGGTCTTTAATGTTTGCTTCTTTTTGTGCTGAAACAATACTTTCACGGTGTTTTTGTTCTTTGGAGATTTCACCTTTCGCCGTGGACGAAGACATTACTGTTCTTTGACCAGGTGCCATCCCTTCAGGTGTGATGGATTCAAGACGTCTTGCTTCAAGAATCTGATGTACAAAATCTTGAGTAAAGTCTTTTACCGTGTTGTTGTTTTCGTACAAGGTGTTATTGAGCTTTCTGCAGATCTCAAAATCACCAAGCGCCGTGACATTGGCAGATGAATTGTTGTCTGTCAGTAGCGTGTGTTTTTCCTCAATCTCATGAATGAAGTCTTCAATTTTTAAAGTAGGATCGTAGATTTCAGATTTTTGGATATTGAAGATTGGGCAAAGGTCATTTAAGCGTAAGTACTTGGGTTGATCACCAGCCACATAGAACGCCAACATTGATACGATTTTAACGTCTGAAGTTTTACCACCTTCCCCTTTAGTTGATATGAGCAAGGTAAATTCGCCGTTGTGCTGTCCGGCAATTTGTTCAATTGTCACACGTTTTTCTTTGGCGAACTGGACTTCTGTTTGTGGTACCGAACGGTTGAATACTAGACCTTGATACATATTGATTGAGTTAACTTTACCTTGCCACTCTTCACCAGCAAAACCATCAACCAATTTGTATGTTGTACTTTCAGCACCCGAAGTAGTACGTCCAATGGCTTTAACGGTCGTGTTACCCCATGTAGCAGCTGCTTCCTCTTTAGATCCACGTTCAATATCTTCAAATGTTTGAGCACCGAACGTAATAGAGAAGTTAAGCGAACGTGCCTGAGCTGGTAAAACCGAAGCACCGACAATAACGATGTAGCCCCATTCGTCCAAAAATAGCTTAAATGAAGTAGAGGCGTTGGTTGGTCGTGCGTCAATAATGGCACGGCGTAAACCTTCCATTTTGTTACCAAGGGAACCAGCCATCATTTGTTTAATTGAGCCAATGATTAATTTTCCGAGCATTTTGAGTGAGTCTGGTGAACGCTCAAGAGCTGGTAATGGCACAGTTAAGATACGGCGGTTAAGTACAACGTCAAAAATATCAATATCACCGCCATGCTCTACACCAAAGATGTGACCATAGTTAAACGTCAAGTCGTTAATCGCCTTGGTTAACTGCATGGTGATATAACCGTGTTGCTCACGGGTTTTGGTTTCTTGTTTCTTTAACTTTTTAGGGTTGCTTGAATAACCAGGTAATGAAACGAGGTAGCCTTGAAGCTGTTCAGCCACACGTTCAAAGTCAATCCCGTATTTATCGTTATGACAAAATACCAATTCTTCAAGTGCTTCAAGTTCCATGTATTGCGTGAATACTTTTGGTGAAAGCTGAATGAAGCCATTGTCACGTAGATAGACCAAAACTCGTGTAAGTGCAGCGATAAAGGCCATCGCACGACCTTTCCACATGTCACCACCGCCACCGCCTGAGTCATCAAGCAAGTTGATCAAGAATTCAATCAACATCCCTGAGCTGGTGTTGCTCATTTGGTTCATTGAGTTGGTCATCTTGTCGGTTTGTGCACGTAGCATGTTACGACCTGAGGTAATGAAGTTGATCGTTAATAGATCCTCATTACGCCCAAAGCGGTTACATAAACGATAGTGGTCTTGTTGAGCCTTGGTATCACCTTTTGCGTCTACAAAGATATAACCTGAGTTTTGTACGTACTGGTTGGCACAGTTACCTAGCATGTATTCTGTTTTACCCGAACCCGTAGTACCTAACACAATTTGATGTGTACGGTCATCGGAGTTGGATGCATAAACAGGTAGACCAGTTTCACGGCAACGACCAAGGTAAGTCACACCCTCACCTTGTAGCTTATCGCGATTGGTACGTGCGTATTCCAAAAAGGCTTTTGGATTGTCCAGTACGTCATCTTTTACGCGTGATGTAATGTCAGTTGACGCATCCAGTGAGTTTGAATGCAACGGCGCACGGAATGGCCACTCAAAAAAGTAATCATTCGGATGTGTGTAGCGTTTTAATAGGTAATACGCGATCCCTATAAATATCTCACCGCCAAACGGAACAACAAACAAAATAACTGCAATAGCACCAAGAACGCCAACCAAATAATTAGCGCCGTCTGGCGCTGTAAGTTTTAAATGGATTTTCTCTAAGCCTGATCGTGTATCACGCTTAAGCGAACTAGGTCTGAACTTTGTTTGTGTGCCGTATTTTTGTGTAGAAGCCATACTTTGCGACCTACTCTTTTATCTTCAGGATAATAGGCAAAGTCGTTGTTTAACGACCTTACCCATATCCAAGCACTTCAATGTATATACCAATTAACGCAAATCTATATAGCTGATTGGAGTTAAGAAGAAACAGCTTCAGACTTACGTTGGTTCAGTAATTTTTTCTTCATGTTTTGCTCAAGTTCATAGCGTTGATATTCAACAACCATCTCTTGTGCCATGGTAGAAATCACTGAAGCAGTTGCTTTGTTTTCGTCAAAGTCCGTGCCTTTATTTTTGGCATTTTTCTCAATCATGGTACGCCGTGTCTTAATCTGGTTCTTCGCACCTTTTGGATAGAATTGTGCAAGGACCTTCAACGCCTTACCACGTTCACCGATAAGGTCATACGTGTAGTTACGGAGCGCACGTTCATCGGGATGTGTACTGAGTGACCATAAAAGGATTGGACCAAGTGAAACGGTATATAAGCCCGAACATTCCATTTTTTCGAGTTTAATTTTACTGAAGTACGTTAAGCCTTGATCTGAGAAACCTACGTTACCTGAACCAAGCGCATCCATTTCTAGTTGAGTTAGACCGATGCTGTCACGAATAGCTTCACGAGATTCGCGTGTACCAGGATCGACAATCACATACGCCGTAGCAAAGCCCACCAAGTCTTTAAAGTCTTCTACTTTGTGAGATGCCAAGTTAAGACGAGCACCCCATTTACGCAATGTACGTGCGTCTTCAGCCAATTCTTCTAATAGGATTGGATCGCCTTTCGCAACGTGCAATTCGTCATAAGACATAATTTTGCGGTCTTCAAGAAGCTCATTAATCAGTTGGGTTGCATATTCACGATAAGCTTGTGGGAATTTTGGAATATCGTCACGGCTCACGGCGAACTTACGTTTAATGAACATCCGTACAATCTGGAAGAATAGCGATGTAGTTTTAGGATCTGATGATGTCGCAACTTCGTTTAAGTCGATAGAAGCTACACGAGCGTTACCAATGTCAAAGTTGGTGTGATAGAAGAATGCTGGATAGGTATTTTGTGCAGCCATAATCTGATGCGCCAAAAAGTCCAGTGCTCGTTCATTATCAATATGAACATCACTCCAAACATCTAAAATTGATGAATCAGAAAGTGTTTCAATCATATCGCCAATAGTCGGCATTGCGTAACGGTGAGCCAACGTGCGTCCACGGATCTCATTCATTGAATGGAAAAGATCACGTAGAGCGTAATAAGAAATATCCTTACCTTGTTCAGAATGTGGCTCAATCAGTCCGTGTTTTTCCATGATGCGATCTAGTTCTGGATCTGCAAAGCGCATGTACTTACGTGCTTTATGATCAGCATTCGTATCATCAGCAAAATAGAATGTACGGCGTAGGACCGCACCAATAACGTCAGAAGTGTTTTTGGCTGGTTGCCCTTTCAATTCAGGCGGTGTTACCAATGAACTTAAAAACGCTGTCATTTGACGCATTTCGTAGTTCAACGGGTAGCGTAAGCCCATACTGAATTCAAGCGGATTAATCGCTTCTTCTTTTGAGTTTTTAATACGCTTATAGATGGCATAGTGACGTAGCTCTTCAGGCAATGAATCTTGCACTGTTTCTACTAACCCACGGCTTGACTCACCCACATCGACAATATAGGTCAACGGGATACGTTCGTTACCAGGCATCATGATGTCCTCAAGCATGCCTTTGTTCATTGTGACCGATTTACCCGTACCCGGTTTACCAATGTTAATAGTCGTCCATACAGTCACTTCATTTGAGAACGAATCAAGAATAATCAGTTTACCGTCTAAGGTTTTGTTGAGCTGATGCCCTTTATGGAATGGTGAGTTAATACGTGTCAGCGGTAACATGTAGAACACATCAAACAACGGTGCTGGTGAAATAGGTGCGTGATTACGTACCATCAAGCCCGGTATATGTGATGCCCAAGTCAAAATAGGATCGCCAGCCTGTTCCATGACTTTTGCACCGCCCCACGCTTCAAAACTCTTCCAAAGCTTTTGGCGCCGTCCTACAAGAATGTTTACACCATCTTCGGTATTCGGTGCCCATGTCATCATGGTCATTTGCAGACCAGCAACAGTGTCTACTTGATCTAGGTCATTTTTAGTGGCCATCAAAATGTTACCAGCATTACGAATGGCTTTGTTTTGTGCCGTCATAAAGTGAATAACGCTTGATAACGTGCGTTTCATCATGGTTCCAGCCATACCATCACCAGTAATACAGTAACTCACCGCATATGGGATAGAACGGATGTTACCGTTAGTGTCGTGCGTTTTGGCCTGGTGTAGTAAGCGGAATAGCGTTTCAAACGTATTCGTCTTAGCTGGATATATATCTACCATCAATGGCGCATATACAACGCCGTCAGTGATAACACTTCCCACTGGATAGAATGAACCTTGACTTGTACCAGGTAAGATCGCATTCGTCATGAGTTGTTCTGAGATCGGTTGATACAAAACGTGTGACGCATCATGTTCTGATGGTATTTCTTTCCAACGCATCGGTAAGCGTGTATTCAACATCGGCACAGACAAGGTGAAGTCATCTGAAGTTGAATGTGAGGCAATTTGTTTTTTAATCGTTAGACCAGCTTCAATAACATTCAATACTTCATAGATTGCTGGAAATTCTTCAGTTGAGAGTGAGTTTAAGAATTGTGAGACAAAAGACTCATGGTGTACGTATAAGCTGTCCGATGATTTAAGCATGTCTTGAGCATTGACCGTACTTGGCATTGTAATTTGCGACAGTAGCTTTTTACGGTTTTTTGAGTCTTGAGCTTTATCGATTGGCGATAGTAAGGTTGGCTCAGAGATTAAAGCGATATAACAGCTTTCGTTAAATACACCGCCTGAAATGGTTTCTGTCATTTCATCAATGATGATGTCTAGATTCATCGCACAACGCGCCGTGGTCGCCTTTTGCATGGCGTTCAAGTCATGAATGGCGTATGGCGTCTCATGGTCTACTTTGAACGCTAGATGAATCGTATGTCCACGGTCTTTGAAGTAGTTACGCATGTTGCTCGTCATCAAACCAATTTGACGGCTGAATGCATCACCACTAATTAAACTCTTAATCCCCTTATATTCGATGATCGTAATCATTGCACCAGTTTTTGTGACAAACGTATGTTCGTCCGATACTGTTTCTAAATCGCAATAATCCTCTACGTCAGCTTTCATGCTTTGTAGGAATAACATCAATATAATTTCAATCTTGGAGTAACCAGTCTTATTATAACCAGACTTCTCAGCTTTCTTCTTACTCATTTAAACACCTTTATTAATTCACCTTTCTACGTCTATCTTTGATTAGACATGTCTTTAAGCATTAAGCACTAAAAAACGGTAATTCTCTTAAAACGTTAATCGCACTGTCGAAATCCTTTTTTTGAATTGCGACCTCAAGACTTTTAACAGAGGGTTTTAAGCTTGTATCTAAAACCAACCTTAATAAAAGCTCATAGAAGGTACTGTTAAAAGGGATATTATCATTTTTTGAATTAGTAAATACATCAGTTTTAACGGTTTCGTCCTCTTTTAATTCGACATACTTCTTAAAACTATTTAGGTCAAACACTAAACCCTTATTAAGCAGTTGCCAAAACGCCGTTTCTAAAACCTCTTGGCTTTCCCCTAAAGTACCCACCTTGAAGTTTAAGGAACCTGTATTTTTAAGTTGGAAGTGAACCTTATCAAGCTCTATGTAGATCTCTTTGTTCTGGTATAAGCCCTGTTCGTGGAAAACTTTAGACACCGATAGCTTTAAGTTTTGGTATATACAAAAAGATTGCAGCGAACTCATTTTTAAGTTGCCCGTATCTATCTGGTTTGTCGCATCTTCTACGGACGTTGGTAGGTGTATCATCGGAAAGTAGCGTGTCAGTTCTTCAGACAGTTTCTTTTGTTCCAAAACGCTTATAATTGATAATGGATTGTCAAATCCAAAGTTGGTGCTCAGTAATTTCTTATGCTTCACACTCACACTTTGCTTAACCTGTATTTCAACGTCTAAGCCACTCAGCGCCGTTATTTTGTTTAGGTGTACCAAAGTGTCATCCAACAGCAAACAATCGCTGTTAACGGGGATATTCATCAACAGTAGCGCTTTAATCAGTGGATCTTGAAAATGCCCCGTTGTGTCTTCACCAGTTGTTGTCTGATTCCCTATCGCTATATGTACAACATGGAGTAGCAATAGCGTGTTAGATGTATGGCCAGTGTCCCGTGTCGTTGGTATATACAAATCGTTCAGGAAGTTGAAAGCCTCAGTACCTATAACGCATAAGCGAAATATCGATAGCTGATCGTGCGTTTCCTTTGGTAGTGCATCTATCCCAAGTTCCCAATATTTGTAGATGTATGGACCAATAAATGAGTATTCATCATTCAATATGTCCGTCTCAAATACGCTATCCAATACCGCTATATCATTCACTATGTCAGGCTTAAATGGCTGTAACACTATGCCCGATATAACCTCTTCTAAGCTCATATCTATGTATTCGGTATCTGCTAAGCATTCTGTCATTTTTGTGAGCTCACTTATCACCCAAACCCTTAAATACATCTAGTGTTTGGTAGTACTCATACTGCTCGTCAGTAAAGATATTCGGGGAAAATACTATGTAGTGGTTTGGCAGATTAAAGCTCTCGTATGCTTCGTCTGATACCTTTTCCAAAGCTTTTGCGAGTTGATACAAAGAAAAGTTTTTGTTCTCTTTGATGGCATTCAAATACCACTCTTTGTACTTGCGGAGCTGGTCTACGTAATCAACGTTCGCTACCAACATATCTTCTTGCTTGGCTTCTTCATATTCAGCCATTGTGTTGAACTTAATGTCCGTGAAGTACAGTTGGGTATCAATTGTTTGGGTTCGTGTCTTAATCGCATTAAACGCCTGTATATCCTCAAACATATTACGTGCGTATTCTGCTTCAGACATCTTTGTAGGATTAGGGCGTTGATGGCGCTTTAACGGCTCTACAAGCAAGCTTTGGCGATGTCGCCGTGCGAACTTAGCAAGCTCAGGATCTTGGTTGTCAGACTTATGCGATAACACCAGTAATGCACGTTGATATTGATTAAAGATCTCTTGAGGTATGTTCGTACTCAATACGCATATTTCAGCTTTCTTTTCCAGTGATAGTGCAAAGATGTGGTTTTGTGCATGGCATAGCGTACAGACCGCTACAATGTTCTCAGCCGTATGGTTGCTATGATCGCCGTCTAAGTGATGTGGCTCTAAAAAGTATTCGTCATAGAAATCACAAAAATAGCATTTAGCTGGTTGTGAAGACATTATTTGCTTTATTGTCTCATTGGTTTTAAAACCATCATGGATAGTTTTATCTTGACGTATCTCTTGCTTGTCGTTTACGCCGTTAATAGGTCTTAAAATACCAAACTTACGGTTTATATGTTTCACTTAAACCCCTTAATACTATTAAGTAAGGTCTAATTAAAACATGTATATACTATTTTTAAAATAAAAAAAGCGCAGCCTAAGCCACGCTTTTAAACTTATTTATTATTGTATTACGCTTTACCAGTAATAGTGTTCGCAGCAGAGAACATGATGAAGCCTACGATTGATAACGCACCACCCACACCAATACAGATCCAAGCAGTTTTCTTTTTCTTTTGTTGATCTTCTTCTGATGTATACATCATATACAAACCAGTACCAACTAAGCCTAAACCAAGCACCATGAACACTACGATTAAGAATTTATAAACGTTTTGACCTAATGTTTCACCACGGCCTAAGATTTCATTCGCATCAGAACCAGCAGCGTGTTTTCCGTAAGCTGTACCACCTGGGTTCCATGTGCCAGTGTTTGCATATGCAACTTGACCCATTAATGCAGAAACAAAAGCTAAAAACATTACTTTTGCGCGGAATGCAGTCGCTTTTACAGTGCGAACTGAGTGTTTTACTAATGATACCATTGTCATTTTCCTTTTATTTAATATACGGGAGCTAATCTCCGCACTGTAATTAAACATTCTTAAAACCCTATTGCTTTAAGTTGCTTAATTTTAAACTTCTCGTTAAATATCTTCAATATCTTATACAAGGTTTTTAAGAAACTCTCACCCTATTTTAAGAAGATTGTTTAAAATATTGTAAAAAAGGTTCCTCCTATTTGTGTTCCAAAGGTATTAACAAAGACATCGTGTACGTCCTGAACGTATACGCATAATACACCTGTTATAATTAAAACCCATGCTTTGCGGTATGTCGCATTGCCTTGAGCATCAATTTTCTCTACAAAACCATATAAGCCACGAGCTACCGCTATAATCCCTACCAGTTGCGTAAAACCTACAACCGCCGTAACGATATATGCACCTAAATCATTAGCACCAGCATTAGGCAAGTAACTTTGTACCGTTACAAGTTCTATGCCATTACCACCAAACAATGAAGAACCTAGTGCACCAATGATATATCCGTCATATCCAAGTGATGCAAAAGCACCACCGATAAGAATCTTCAACAATGCCCCACCAGTGGTAGGCTCTTTCATTCCATGACCAAAGAACTTTTGTTGAGGTGATGATGCTTGCACTAAGTCAAAAAGCGCCGTGCCAGTAATCACCAACCCCGTTACAACAAAGCAAATGCGTATAAAGCTTAGTAGTGGACCGTATATGTTTAATATCGCTTTAACTATATCTAATGCATCCACGCTATTTTCCTTATTTCACCCAAATGGCTTGTTCGTTTTCGTCAACAGCATAGACCGTGCGATTGTCTGGCATCTTCTGACCTACATAGACTGTATATGTATGGTTTTGAGAATCTGTCATCCAAGCGCGATCGCCTACAACCGCAAAAGCATCCAAGCGTTTTGCACCTTTTGGAATTGATAAGGTTTTAGATCCCGATGTACTTAAAGCCTTTTGCTTAGTCTGGTCTTTAGCTATTTTGATTAAACTAGTCTTTAATTCCTTAATTGCCTGTTCTTGCAATTCAACAAGGTTTTTAAGATCGTCATTTTCAGCTTTCAGTTGTTCATTTTTGATTATGGTTTCTGATTGAGCAACTGCAGTTTGTTCGCCGTTTTGTACTTGCCCATGCGCTTGCTCTTTTTCTTTCAAACGTTGTAATAAAATAAGTGCATTCGTACCCTGACTTTGATAGAAGTTAACTGCCTCTATTCCTAGATCAGAATCAATCGGATACGACATGGATTTGTACATAATCATGTATTGACCAGTGGTAGGATCTTTAAACACAATATTTTCATCAACAATGAACGCCGTATCATCAGCAATACTATTGTCCTTTAAAGGTTGTTGATTTTGGTTGTATGTTGCTTGTGTTTGTTGAATGCCTTGACCAACAGTATCAATGGATTCTGGTGTTTGTTCTGGAGCAACTGCCGTGCTGACGTCTTTTGGTTTACTCATTTGTATCCAAAAGAAAGTACCAATCATAATTAAGGCAATAACACCAATAACAATAAGAAGTTTTGGAGGAATACCACCCTTCGCACTACCTTCGCCTTTTTGGGGTTTGCCTTCAGCATCTTTTAGATTTTTCTTTGCCTGTTCAGCAGTCATTTGATTATCAGACATTTCGCTTACCCCTTATTTTTCGGTGTTGTTACGTCAGCATCAAAAAAGACTTCAAATACTTTTCCGCTGTTAACGATATACGTAGTTGGTCGAACTGTTGATGTACGTGCCATGTTCGCCATTTCCGTACCAACGTTACCAATGATGTTCCCGGCAATTTCTTTATCGTTTGGCTCTTCCTTCGTGCTTACAACATTGCCAGTATTTGTGATTTGGGTTGTACCAATGTTTTGATAGGCTTGTCCGTAACCCTCAAAGATTCCAGCAGTAACCATACCGCCAAGCTTTTGCAAAGTGTGTTTTTGGACTTTATCAGCCATGCCCGATTGTTTTGTTCCAAGAGTTAAAGCTCGTACTTGGATTGCATACTCTTCGCCCTTAAACAACATACGGGTAAAGTTAAATTCAATATCCGCAGTATTCAGACCAACAGTACCAATAAGTTTTGCGCCGTTAAATTTACCGCCAATAACAGTAGCAAATAGGTTTTTACCTTTATCAGTATTCACACCTGTATCTAAACGCGCTTTCATTGTTGTACCAGCTTTAATGATTGCTAGTCCTTTAGTAGATTCGCTAGTCGTATTCGCAACGTTCAAGCTTCCAAGGTTTTGTTGCCCTTCCGATGCTTTAGTGTTGTGTGAATATTTATATGTTGAATATCCGTTGACCTTGTTCTTTGTATTAGAAAACGCAGCAAGTTGATCAACAAAAGCAGTTTGACTTAATTCACGCGTTGCAGCATTACGTTCTGCATAAGCAGCTGCTTGTTGGCTATATACACTAGCAACATCATTAGCAGCAGATGAAGCATGTTCATATTGTTGCGCGTAGTTAGTTTGATAAATCGGTGCGTTTTGATTAGCACCGTTTTGTGTTTGTGGTTGTTGTGGTAGACCACCGCTAGTTGGTTGAGGTAATGCACCACCTTGATTTGCCATATTAGCTCTGGCCATCTGGTCAAGTTCAAGCGTAATATTTGGTGTACCACCTGTTGCAGAACCGTTTACAGGTTGCCCATTTGGACCTGTAATAAAATTCTGATCGTTCAGATCGCCGTTTGGATCTTGTGTTGCAACTGTTTTAAATTCGGGCAAATAGCTTTCACCATTTTTGCCAGCTCGAGCAGCTTCTTCAGCTTGTTTTTGACGTTCATATTCTACATATTCAGGAGGGATAACATTTGTACCCTGTCCTTGGATTTCTGGTGTAGCAATAGCAACCTGATTATCTAAAGCTAGTTGGTCACTTTTCCCCATTGGGTTAAACATAAAAAAGCCTAATCCACCAACTACTACCAAACCAATAATTGCAACAACGCGAAAGCGCGTATCTGCAAAAACACGTTTTTTGTTAGCAGTTTTAATACTTGTATTTTTCAGTTTTTTAGGTTGGTCTTCTTCTGAATGAACTTGGTTTGCAGAAATAATAGTTTCATCGGTAGTACCTACTTCAGTGCTACGACTAGAATTCTCTTCAATGTCATTCGGGTTATTTTGTTGGTTCGTTGAATCCATTTTTAATTCTCACTTAATGACTTAAAATGCGTCTTCGAGGTAAACAGTTTTAGGTGTACCGCCAGTCGTTGAAAATGTGATGTACTTCAGATCTTCAGAATCTTCATAACGGAAGATCTTCATACCGTTGTTAGCGCGGAAAGAACTCAAAAAGGCTGGTTGAATAACACCAAAGTTACTACGCACATATATATAGCCACCAAACTTCCAAGCACGGACATTAGGACTATCGGTTCGCATTTCAACAGCACCCTCAGGCGCTAAGCCATCCATAAATTGCAAACTCACACCATCTGGAATAATCGATGTTTGATTGCCTGTTGAATACATAGCTTTGGCTGTTGGGCTTCGACCAGGTATACGTGCGTCTACACGAACATCTAAATCACGTTGGCCAGTAGCTAACATCAAAATTACTGGAGCACCCAATCCCTTTAATGTGACCGTTACGTTTCCGAAAGCAGCTGGATCTAATGGTTCGATTGAAAGGATGTTAGTTTCAGGGATTTCGTCTGGCTCTTTTTCGTTTTGCTCACCTAAGCCATCTGAGAAACGTCCACGGTCCAAAGAAATCTTTTCAATGTTCCATGGATTTCCTGAAGAATCGGTAAAGACAATAGTAGATAGCATGCCAGCGCTTAAACGAATTACTGGCGGTTCCTCACCAGGGTTTAATGAAATACCCAAACTACGGGTTTTCGCTTGTGGCGTATTTACATAAGGACTAGAAAGGCTTCGTTTTTGTTGCAACAAAAGTCCTTTAACTATTTTTGTTTGCTCAGGTGTGAACTGCAAACCAACAAGATTGTGAACCTGTCTGTCAATTTCCGATGCTGTATCAACTACCTCAGGTGCAACCAAAGGAGATTGAGCATCCGCAAAAGTATTCGGAGGCATATCAGCAGCATTAACTATTGTAGTTAATGCAGTAGAAGCAAAAAGAGCCAAAGATAATTTTTTCAATTTCATAAGTATCATCCAATTAACGCGCTGGAGTTAACGTAATTGTCTTAACAGCAATACCGTTGTAGTTCAGATAAGAACGTGGATGCTCAACAATAGTAACTGTCGCAATGAAGCGGTGAGTCTCTTTAGGTTGTTTGTCACCTAAGAAGAATTGAGTAGTGATAGGAACACGAACAGTCCAACTAGGTTCTGCAGCATGTAAATCACGGTTTTCGATTTGTGGAACATCAGTAGCAGTAGTTCGCATCGTTAGGTTGTTTTGTACGATTGTGCCAACTGTTTGTGATTGAGCGATTTGCTTCATCAATGAATCTTTACCGCCCTCAGTGAAATACATTGAACCAGCATTGTTAATAACGTCACGCCAGTTCAAGAAATCAAAGTTGTAGACAGAAAGAATTGCACTCTTACCGAATTCAGAAATAACAACGTCAGTAACGCGAGGGTTTTTTGATGCTTCGATTGGACAGATAACCGAGTTATCTACTGTTTGAACAGCTTTGACTTTTGGGTATGCATTAAAGGCAGCAAAAATAATCATCGCAAGAACAGCACTCACGATAAAAGCGAAAAACACGAAAACAAGCCATCGTCTTAACTTTGCAATCTCCTTATCTTTTTCATCCACCTGTTTTCTGAGCCAAAGACTAGGATCACAAGAACCTATTTCAGCGTTTTCATTAGATTTGTCTTTAGACACAACAGCACTCCTATTTCGCTGGCTGATATATAACAGATGGAATTGGACGATCTGATTTAGAGCTAAGCACACACTTAACTGGTGTGCCGTCATCAAAAACCAAAGATTCAAAATCTGTTGTGGTGAGTTTAAAAGCTACAAAACTAAGCGTTGTTAAAACGGTTAAAATGCACAATGAGGCAAACGTACTAACCAACACTCTTAAAAGCCTTGCGTATTTTCTTTTACCTATTATTGATACTTCAGCGTAAGGAGAACCCCATGTTGAAGTAGTCAAATTAGTTTTAGAGTTATCCATTTAGTCAATCACTAAACCCGACTTTAATTCGTCCTTATAATAGTCGGTATTAAACTCATTTGCTATATTAAGATCAAAATAATAAAAGGTATCTAGGTTATTAGCTAAAAGTGTTTTAACAAATTCATGGCTACCATTAACGTTTTCAATAGAATCTAAAGTAGGCTTTATACTAAAACCACTATGGCCTCTCCACTTTCGCCCATAAAAGTTAGAAGCAGTATCTTTACCAGCATGTCCAAAAGCACCAGCTATCACAAACTTATCAATACCCTTTACCTTAGCATTTGCAATACATTGATGCCTTGTACTGTATAAAGTAGGTCGTTGATCTTCATTAGTTAAAACCTTGCCTCTAAGCTTAAAGTAATTGATATAACTTAAACGTAAACGCTCTTGCAGTATTTTAATAAAAGTCTGTTTTTCATCCCATCCAAAGGTATAGCCACTAGTTTTATTTAAACTAGATACCTTTCTCACATACCTATTTAGCAAGTTCCAATAAAGGTATATCTTTTCTTGATCTTCATGTTTAAGGTCATCAAGTATTAAATACCTTTTAAGTCCATTAGCCCGACCATGTGTAGCCTTGCCATTTTCCACAATCATGATCAGTTTTGGTCCTTTTACTGCACAACAGAATGAAACGGAAAACCACTCAACAGGACGCAATCCAACAACAAGATTGGCATCAACAAAAGCAACCATCATCCGATCAAACTCACTAACCCTGGTGTTACTCTCGTTCTTATGCTCGAATTCTCTTACCAAGTAGTTGTAAAACGTGCGTTCAAAGTACTTTGTTTTCAGCTCAGAAGTACGCTTAGGTTTGTCCTTATTAGCTGTATATTTTGTGTTAATGATTCTTAAATATAATTCTTCTAAAAAATATTCATCAAAACCAGCATCTATATCTTCATCATTAATAGAGCCATTATTTAGCTCATTAAGCTTTAGACCGATTCCATACACTAAATATGCACGATATGTTCTAAATGTAGATTCCGCGTAATAACCATTTTCAGATTTAGTTTTAAATTCAGAATATATGTTTTCATATAACATTTTTAAATCTAGCTCTGAACTATCTAAATGTTTATCAATTTTTTGCTTAAGCTCAATATCATATTTGGTCTTAGTAGAATACGGAAAATCTTCTATACGACTTGTGTATTCTTTTAATGTCTTTGGATAGCTATTAGGATTCTCAAAACTGCTCACCACTACCACCCTTTATCCACATGCAAAACATGAGCACATACTACAACGTTAAACACCTTTCTAAAAGTACTCGTTAAAACGTTTTTCACTTTAAGCAAAATGTTTTTCACTTTTAAGCCCAATAAATGCGAATGTCTTTTTTGACTCCTCTCTTGTTAGTACAGTGGAAAAATCAAAAAAATGAAGTTGAGAAATCATAAAAACACAGTGGTCCTTTTTTACAGTGAAGTGCTTGATATGCATAGTTTCAATAGTCTTTTGCCAGTTGCGATGCCTTAAATTTTTAGGGAAAAATACGACTCTAAGCCTATCATTATTGCAGTTTAATTGGTGTTTAAGGTGTCAAATCTTTATATTTAAGATGCACAGCACTAAACCATAAGATAGGTTTTTATAAGTAGCAGCTTTAATGTCTTTAAACTTTTAAATTAGGAATGGTATATACCAAGATGCATTTTTTCTTCAAACAGTTTTTATCAATTTATTTAATATTAAAGAAGCTGGCTTATAAATAAATTGCATTATCACCAATAATATTTTTAATATTAATTAAAAAAAGCATATTAACATCTTTATTAATATACTTCTATACTGTAAAATATAAATTACAGTATTAATAATATTTTAATTAAAAAAAGAATAAATGTACTTTGTTATTTTCTGTATAAATTATATTCTAAAAAAAGAACAAAAAAGAATAGAAAAGATAATAAAAAGAAAGAATAAGACTATAAAGGAATATAAAAGACGTCTAGCAAACTATAAGAGCTCATTTACTCTCTATAATTGATTGAAAAAAGTACGTTGTATTTCCATTTCAGATAGGTACTACTAAAAAAAAGCATTGTTTTGGACAGACAATGCACTTAAAAAGAGTATTTTTTACAGATTTGTCTTGTTTAGGCCAGGTACGACTGCCTGAAGAACGCCCTTAGATATACGTTAAAGCTTATAAATTAGGTTTAAGCGAGTGCCTAAAAGTCGGCTTTATACCTTTTAAGGGATTTTTTATAATTAATAAAGTGCATTTTAATAGTTTTTAGACTAAAATCATTTTGTCTTTATACCCACTTAATCCGGAGTAAAAATGAAGCACAATAAAAAGCTTTTAAGCGTTCTTGTAATTTGTTTAATGATGTCTGGGTGTGCTAGTCGTGATGTAACGCAATTAAACGTAGCAAGCCCTTTATCTATTATATCTGAAGCATCTCAAGAGGCTTTAATTGCACAACAGAACTTAAAGAACTCTTCTGCAATTCAAATGCAAACTGTTCAGAAGAAACAAGGTAGCATCAACCATGACCTTTTAAATATCGACTACATAGGCGATCCAATACCTTTAATTAAAAGTATTTCTAGCCAATACGGATACCGTTTTGTAGAAGCTGGTCCTACTCATGAGCTTCCAATTGTTAATTTTAATAAAAAGCGTCTTACTGGTGTAGAAGCTTTACGCGATGTTTCTGCATATTTAAATACTGCTTCGATAACTCTAGATCATCAAAATAAAAGTATTTTATTGACTTATAACTAATACCCTTTAAATCCTTTTATACATATCTGGAGTTTTTATGGACTACTCTAATAATGCTTCATTACAAGAGCTACTAAACCCATCTAACCAGTCTTCTTTAGAAGTTCATGTTAGTAATGTTGAACAGCAAGCTCGTTATGAAGCCATGCTTGAATTAGTTAAGCAAAAAGGTATTAAGTTAGGGATCAATACTTATTTAAGCAACGCTCGTGAGGTCATCAAAAGCCAAGAGCGTAACCTTGATACAATCTTTAACTTTAAACCTTACATGATCAAAGATGTTGTTGTTCCCCCGGTTATTATTGAATCAAAAGATGTAACTGAGACACCTAATGCCATGTCGTACAAGACGACTAAGCAGACTTATAAAATCTTGAAACAAGCTCGTTTCAGTACTCGTGCACCTGATTGGCGTCAGTACCTTGTTTTCCCTACACTTGATAGCAATGTTGATTACGTGACTTTCATTCCGAAAGAAATGTTACCAGCTAACGAACAAGAACGAAAAATATGGAAAGAGACTGCTGCTAAGTCTTATGAAATGGGTTTAGTTGAGGGCCGAAATATTGTTGAAGATGCAGTAGATCGTCTTAAACGAGATTATTTGGGGATGGTTACTTTCCATAAGTTTGTTTTAGAGGGCAAGTTATCAATGCCAGCAATTAGCAGTCAATCACTGGCTGTTTCTTCTACACAAGACACTATTGCTCTTGATATGAAATTGCTTCAAATCCAACAATTACCGCAGTTCAATTCAAATATTGAAACTTGGAAACCAATTCTCCAACCTGAACAAATTGCACCTAGCTATCAAATTCCAAAAATTAACCTTGTTAGCGAACCTTAAGTTCGCTAACTCAATTGGAAGTTTTAAATGCAAATGAAGGTTTCGACATTAAAAGCAAAATCTGCATTATTTGATGTTAACAAGATTAAAGGATCTGAAAATAAGATTCTGACAGCTACCAAAGACATTCGCAAAGACTACGATTCTAGCCGTGGTTTTGGTTTGGCTACATTAACAGCCATAACGACATACAAAGATCCGAAACAAGGGTTTAAAAGTCGCGATGAATTTGAAAGTCTTCTATATGAAGCATTAGCTCATGGTGCTTCAGATATTTTCATTAGTCCAGATCGCCCCATCACAATGATGAAAGACTTGGAGTTATATTCGTTAACACACCGTATTATCAATCGTGATGAAGCTCTACACATCCTAAGAACGATTGCTGATGAAAATGCCTACTTAGTCCTTATTAATAATAAGTTTATTAATAAGGCATATCGTATTCTGCAGAAAGACGCTTCAGGTAAGGAAACTCGTTATAACTTTCGTGTGAACGTATCTCGAACTTCGTATCGTGGATCTGGAGATTCTTTTCAGATAACGTTACGTACAATTTCTGGCATTCCCCCTCACTTTTCAAAAGTGGGTTTAGATGAAGATTTCATTAAAAGATCGCTACCTCACAATGGTTGCTACATCATTGGCGGAATCACTGGTTCTGGTAAAAGTACAACACTAGCTTCAAATATTCGCTATGTGTTGGAAAATAATACTCATATTCGTGGAAATATTTTGACTCACAACGAGCCTATCGAATACGAGTATGACGCAATTGAAAGCACACACAGTATTGTTAGTCAAAGCGAAATCCCCAATAACTTCGAGACTTTTGCGGATGCAAATAGAGAGGCGATGCGTAGACGTCCTGCTGCAGTTGAAATCGGTGAATTGCGAGATAAAGAAACAATTTCTGCAGCTCTAGAACTTTCTTTAACTGGCCACCCTGTTTTTGCAACGGTTCACGCAACCACCGTAGACAAAATTATTCCACGTATGTTGAAGCGCTTTAAGCATGAAGAACATCTTCAGGCTGCAGCTGACATTATTGGTTCAGTTTATACATTGATTGCTCAACGTCTTGTTAAAGATGTGAACGGCAAGGTATTTGCTGTAAGGGAACACTTAATTTTATCACCTCAACTGAAAGAAGAATTGCTTTTAATTGATGATATTCATGCTCAACAGAAGTTTATTCGAGAGTTAATGATTAATTCTGATGGTTCAGATCCAAACATCAGTAAGAGTTTCAGGAAACAAGCTGACGATCTACTCAAAGCTGGTCGTTTGCATGAAGACTACTATTACAAACTGATTTATTAAGAGGCGAATATGGATGATCAATATGCACACTGGTCGCAATTTAGATTAAATCTAATCCTATGGGGCGGTTTAAACGGATATTTGTTTATACCTTTTCTAGCTGTTGTTATTAAGTTTTCCTTGTTCAAACTTATGCTTTTCATCGGCTTGATAGTAGCAACATTGGTTATTGAAAAAGTATTTAAATACAAATACAGCTATATCCCCTCTGCTCTTAGACGCTTAGTTTTTGGGGGCAATAAATACACTAGACGCGGTAGAAGACGTTACTCGTTGTAAATCTTGAAAAATTGAAAGGTAAACTTATGAAAAATACTCAAAATGAAAAACCAGCGATTGAAGAACGTTATATTGTTCTAGGTATTGATGATGGACATGGCGGTACAAAGCTTTATGCTGGTCTAGATCAAGATGGAAATGAAATCAAACTGACTATTCCTAGTATTGCTTATTCAGGAAAAGTCCTCACTGGCGAAGAGGATTCTACTGACTATTATGTGGTTAAAGTAAATGAAAACTTTTATACAGTTGGTAAGAAGATCAATAGTAGTGTTCCTCTGGATACCAGAACAGACGAATACCCGACATCTGAATATAACAAGGCACTAATACACCAGGCAATTAAGGCCTATATTGACCATATCGGAACATATGATGGTAGAGCGTTTGCAATCGCTACTTCACTTCCTGTTAGTCGCTATTACACACCTGAAAAAACCAAAAACATGCCACTTATTGATATGAAAACTAATTTTCTACTCAATGGTGATGTTTGCTTCAACTTAAAAGATCATAAAGCTGGTAAACCGCTTAATATCATTAAAAGACATATTGTTAAATGTGAAGCTCAAACAGCTTATTTTAATGAGATTATTGATGTACACGGAAACGGTTCAGAAGATAGTGATCTTTTAATAAGTTCTGAATGTGCTGTAATCGATATTGGCGGTAAAACCACTGATATTGTAGTCACATTAGATGGAGGAAACATGCTTGATGGCCATCGTTCTACATCACGTAACCTTGGTATTCTTACCATCTATGAACGAATCACTAGCTTAATTCTTGAATCTGGCTATAAAACAGTTAACGCTAACTGGCTAGATTTCGCACTAAAATCTGGAACTTATGGTATAGGATCTCAAGCCAAAGATATTACAGGTTTAATTCAGCAAGCTAAAAACGAATTCATGATCGAATTAAATAACTTTATCTCTAAACAGATCGGTGGAGGCGATGATTTAGCATTAGTATTATTTTGTGGAGGCGGTGCAGCTTTTCTTGAAAAAGAGATTAAAGAAAAGTACGACTTACCGAACGTAAGAATCGCTGAATCACCAGAGTACGCCAATGCTAAAGGTTTATATAAGTTAGCTAAATACATGTATAAAATGTACGCAGAAATCAAATGACAGATTCAAACTACATACAACTATCCTATCAATTAATTCACTTAACAAGAGAAGATCTTGATGTGATTAGTAATGTTAATAGAAATCTACCAGGTCTAGACTTAAACGCTTTTAGTTTAAGTCTGCTGTATTTAGGATTTATCTTTTGTACTGACAAGCAGAAGATTTTTCTAAATGCGCCAGTGCAAAATGAAATAGACGAGACGTTTGCACAGCCTGTACGAATGAAAATAGATAAAAATGCAAATCAAAAACTATTTAATTCAATTAAAAAACATCCTCAAGGAAAGCTTCGTAGAAATTACATAACTGCTGTTTTACATGCTGGTATAGCGGTTCTAATTGAGCTTTCATACCTTTATAAGTTGTATGAAGTTAATGAGGATATGGCAAGCCTATATTCTGTCAATTCTTTCCTATTAAGGTTTGGCTTAAGTACTTGTGTTGAAACATACACCAAGTTTAATACTGCTTACTATGTGTACGATATTGAATATCTTGAAAAAAAGTATCTTGATCATATATCCATACAAATACCAGAAAGTAGTAAGGAGCAAATTGAACAATCACCTAAAAAGCCCGTAACTAATTCTATCAAGAGCAAGGAGGTTCCTGTTCAAAAAGCAGTTAAGATAAAGGAAGCTAAACATACTGAACATAAAAACATTCAGGACCACTCCCCTACCGTTGAAACATCTCAAAATACCGAAACGTCCGAAATTAACAATGCTAAACCAAGTCAAAACGTATCTGAATCAAAACCAGTAACCAATCCAAGTAGTTCGGATTGGCTTAACCAGACTTTTAATCCAGATCTATTATAAAAAAAACCGGCAATGCCGGTTTTTTTCATTCAAAGTTTTGAAACTTCAATCATTCAAGCTCTTAAAAAACTCTTCAATTTTTCTAGCTTTCTCTTCTGTAATATCTGCATCCAAGGCTACTCGCAACTTAAGTACACTCTTACCTTTGGTACCACATTCAGAACTCATAGAACCAAATTTAACGCCCTTATCTGTCTTAAAATCGAATTTAATCTTACTCGGTTGTTCTTCAGTAGTAGCTTCTTCAGTTTTTTCAGGCTTAGTCGCCTTATTTGCTTTTTCTTCTTCACTCAAAATAGCTATAAATCCTTTATGACGCTTGCCCGTGGATTTAAATTCTTCAACGTATTTATCCCATTCTGGTCTTAACAAGTCGAAAATTGCTTTTTCAGTTTTAGTTTCTAAAGCTTTATTTATTGCGGTATTCACTTCTTGAGCAATATATCCAGAAATTAGCTCAGGATCTTCGTTCAAAGAGTCCAAAATGAACTCAGGTAAGTCTAGAATATATTTGAGACGGAAATACTTCGACTTATCAATCGCAAATTTTTCAGTAACAAATTCATAACTTTCAAAAGGATAACCAAACTCTTCACATAATTGCTTGATTTTTAATATGCTTTCAAAATCTGAAAGATTTTGTCTAGCAGTATTATCCAATAAAGCTGTTATAGCAGCTTTATCATCATTCATAGATGTTTTAACTAAAGCAGTAATTCTCTTGAGCTTTAAAATCTCTTTAATTGCTCTAAAACGTCTCTCACCAGCAATTAACTCGTAACGATTACCCTTCTGTCGAACTGTAATCGGGTTAATTTGTCCATTAGTTTCTATATCAGCAGCCAAAATTGGCAACTTCTCATATACACGTTTATTCATGATACGTGGTTGATAAGGTGATGGATCAATTAAATCAATGTCGATTGATTCTAAATGAGATCCGCTAACAATATTTTTTGTTTCTCGCTTAGCTAGTGGGTTAAGACTCCCCTCTTCTATGGTTGGAGTCGCTGTATTTTCTTTTACATCAGTAACTTGAGCATCACTCCCTGTTGCATTAGCAACAGATGTTTTTTTCATGCTTTTTACTTTATCTTTAAAGTTCATATCAGCACCTTATAATTTTTTGTATTCAGAAACCATTAGATCTACAAGTTGATTAATTGCTTGTTTTGCTGGTGTTTCTTTTCCAGCATCCAGATCAAATACGGAACACTTAACATATGATGCTTGACTAAAAACCGTAGCATTTGGAATACAGATTAATTCCTTATTTACCAGTTTTTCTTGCAATTTTGGTTGAGCATATTCATTGCGAATATCTTCAGCCAAGGTAAGATCCACTGTATTACGCTTGTTATAAAAGTTTAGTACTGGCGATAGAATTTTTAAATCTGGATTGCTTGTCTCTAAGTCATCCATAGAGTTAAGTATATCTTCCAAACCCTGAATACTGTATTCACCCTGTAATGGAATTAATAAACTGTTTGATGCTAACAAAGCATTAAAAGTTAGAGTTTCCATTCGCGGTGGACAATCTAACAAAATAAAGTCGAAATCCCCTTTTATCTTTCTTAATACACTTCTAATAATTTCATTAGGAACTGGACTAGAACGCTGAATATTGATTTCAACATCACGAATGTTATTAGCACAAGCAATCAAAGACACATTTTCAAAGTTGGTTTTATCTGGACCTTGTATAACATCGTGAATGTTAATTGTTTTATAGTTTTCAAAAATATCTTTTAGAGTGCCATCTATATCGTTAATATCTGGAACATTTGAAATATGTTTTGTTGCATTACGTTGGCTATCTAAGTCGATTACTAAAACCGTATAACCTAATTTTCCAAGCTTAGCAGCACAATTCACCGTAGATGTTGTTTTGCCCACACCACCTTTAAAGTGGATGCTTGTACAAATATAAGTTTTTCCTGAGTTCTTTTCCATTTTTCAATCACCTTTCAAGTAAAGTCAAACAATACAATATTTGAAAAATATTTAAAATACTTTTTCACTTTATTTTTAATATATTTCAACTTTTTCAATCTATATGCCTAACATGTGTCCATATCTTATGTGTTTTTCATTATCAGACTGATAACAGCTTTAGATTCCTTGGCGTGGATTTTTTCATTATCAGACTGATAACAGCTTTAGATCCCTTGGCGTGGTTTTTTACATTATCAGACTGATAACAGCTTTAGATTTTTAATCGTGGATTTTTTCATTATCAGACTGACAACAGCTTTCGATTTTTAATCGTGGATTTTTTCATTATCAGACTGATAACAGCTTTAGATCCCTTGGCGTGGATTTTTTCATTATCAGACTGATAACAGCTTTAGATCCCTTGGCGTGGTTTTTTTCATTATCAGACTGATAACAGCTTTAGATTCCTTGGCGTGGTTTTTTTCATTATCAGACTGATAACAGCTTTAGATCCCTTGGCGTGGATTTTTTCATTATCAGACTGATAACAGCTTTAGATCCCTTGGCGTGGATTTTTTCATTATCAGACTGATAACAGCTTTAGATCCCTTGGCGTGGTTTTTTTCATTATCAGACTGATAACAGCTTTAGATTCCTTGGCGTGGTTTTTTTCATTATCAGACTGATAACAGCTTTAGATCCCTTGGCGTGGTTTTTTTCATTATCAGACTGATAACAGCTTTAGATTCCTTGGCATGGTTTTTTTCATTATCAGACTGATAACAGCTTTAGATCCCTTGGCGTGGTTTTTTCATTATCAGGCTGATAACGGTTTTTCGATTCTAAATCGTTGATTTATTCATTATCAGACTGATAAAAATGGAGTTGCCAAGAAGAGGGGAGGGCTTACTACTACTTACAGTTAAATAAATGAGTAGACGTTGTGAAATGCACAACTGAAAATGATCTATATTAGCTGAGTAGGGGAGTGCCCTATTCAATAAAAAGACTACCAACAATATTTATAGAGAAATTTATTATATAGGCGGTTAATCCACTTAAATGTCTAGTAGGGGAGGGCTTCTTATTCATTCTTTTTAGTATTTGACCAAGAATACTGGCTTAGTGTTGAGATTGACCTGATTTAAGCTTTAAAAGGTATTAAATGCCACTTTAGTCAAGAGCTTAAAACCAGACTTAAAATCCTTAAAAGGTTTAAGGGGAATTAGATTAAAACCAATATTAACTATATAATACCCAACAATACACATATTAATAGGCTATAAAATGGCAGATCCAAAAGATAAGCTTGTACATGAGAATCATATTTATATATTTACTGTTGTTATGGTTTTAGTGGCTTTTTTGGCTGTATGGTTTGCTTATAAACCTCAAATTGTAGGGTTTTTAGTATACACAAAAGGCATTTTAATTATTCCTCTATGGTGGATACATAGCATATTCAAAGCTATCGGGCTTAACTACGTGCCTTTACTAAGTGAGTTGGTGTATTCAACAGAACACCTATGTAAACCAACAAACAATTGGCTTCCATTATTTTGTCAAAATAAGTTTAGCGAAGTCACTATTTTTCAAATTTCAAAAGCCAGTCAAGCATGGAATTTATTAATATTTTTGCTGGCAACACCTTGGATAAAGAAAGCTTATGACCGCTTCAACAGCGAGCATCCAGCACGGGGCTTTATCAAAAGCATGAACCTAGAAGAGTTCATAGAGGAACAAATTCCAAACCAAAGACACTTACAGGTTTTTGGTCCATTAGACTTGTCAAAATATGATACGAACAATGGTCATTTTAAAGCGCTAGATTCAACTTATGAGTTTGCAAATAGGCATGAGTTAATTACAGGAACTAAAGAGCGCCTTGTGAACATTACAATCAACGGAGTAACGAAAGAATATAATGATAAAAGTGAAACAGTACCTATCATAGATGAAGAGAAGTTTTTAAATGTCTTACGTGAACAACTAGGGGATCTTTGGATAACCCTTGATAATTCAAAAGAAACATCACCCGATGAATTATCGTATTTATCCGATGTTGATACAATTTTGCTAGCTTTGTATTTACCAGTAGCATGTGCAACCGATGAATCTATGGATGATGAAGAGTTCCGTAAAATCAAAAAAGATTCAACAACATTAATTAATTACTATTGGGATATTTGCACAAAAAATATACCTAACAACCCATTGTTTGCAATTGAAAATCAGTATGTTGAGGGCGATCGTAAGCTTGTAGGGTTTAATTTTGATTTCCTTAGAAAAAGAATTCACAAATACATTAAACATCCCGTTGCTACTAAGATTTTTAAAAACCATGCATATGTAAGAACTATTTTGTGTGAGGTTGTATTAACAGCAAGACAACTAGGTGTAATGCCACCAACAGATATACGCTGGTTAAAACTATACAATCGAACTGCATACGCATTCATACAGAATATTGGTAGACCGTCTTTGTTTAGTGAGGGTTTAGGTCCAATCTCGCATTATCTAATTGAGGTGAAATTAGGGAAGCCATTAGAAGAGCCAGACTTTAACATTGGCCTTGTTGGTTTTGAATACGAATTATTGAGTTTTGCCATGACTGAAGCTAGACAAAAAGCTGCTGAAGATGTGAACAGTATTATTCGAGTAGTAGAGTTTACGGACAAGGAATTAAACAACGGATCTTATAACTCTAAAAACAATGATAAAGATGATTTTAAGTATAGTGACGATCATGTTTTTGATATGGTGAGCGTAGAAATACCACAGGATGAAATACAAAAAAACAAGCAAAAAGGGTTTTAGTCTTAAACTTATAAGTTATAATTGACCGGTATTAAAACACCGGTCTTTTTTATTTAACTATTTTTTTAAAACCATATTTTAACTATACTGCTAAAACATGGCTTAAAAGGTAATACTCTAAAATGCTTTTAAATAATTTCACTAAAATAGTAGCAAGTTGCGCTATTAGTATTATTACAATCTCTACTTACGCTGCACCATCTCAGGACCTTACTTCTAAGATGCAAAAAATGGGCAAAGTAAAAGAAGTTAAACCCTTTAGTGGAGGTTTAACTTCTTGGATTCTTGAGGCACCTAATGGGAAAAATGCGGTGTTTTTTACAACATCCGATGAAAAAGTCATCTTACATGGTACAGCTTGGGATTCTGCTACTAAAAAAAATATATCTGAGCCTCTTAAATTAACTGCAAAAAAAATGAATACACCAGCACGACAACCAACAGCTTCCGTTGGGAATTTGGCCAGTGCATACAATCATCCAGTCTTTAAAGCTGTAAAAACGCTTTCAGGGTTTAAAGAGGGGAAAGCGAATGATAACAACACTGTTTACATCATTTACGATCCACGCTGTAAATATTGTCACGAAACATTCAACCTTTCTCGCTCATACGTTAAAAGCGGTGCAACTATTAAATGGATTCCAGCTTTAGTTCTAAACCAAAGTGAAAACGGAAAACAATTAGCAGCTGGAATTCTTCGTAAACCATCTGAAGATACTATTAATAAAACCTTTAATGGAACAGATGAAGAAATTAACTCAATTAAAGTGATTCCTACACCACAGGAACTTGCTGAGTTGGATAAACACTTAGGCGCTCTTCAATCTATCTTCTTCTATCACGAAGATATTGTTGCAATGCCAAAAGAAGATCGTGAACAGCGAGAAGCAATTCGTAGCGCTGGACAAAAGCCACAGCCACTAACTGCTGGTGTACCAGTTGCTATCTTTGTAAATAAAAAGACTGGAAAAGTTGAAGCTCGTAGAGGAACTTCAGAAACAGCCACTCTTGACTATATTTTCAAATAAGAGGGAATTGAGATGAACAAAACTCAATTGAAAGCTTTCCAATCGATTGTCGGAAACTTTTCACCTTATTTCTCTAAGATAAACAATGAGTCTATGTTTTTAGATTCTGACCTTTCTGGAGATACGGATAGAAATCGCCAGGTGAGCATCTTCAATATAGATGCAAAGGCCACGGATCTACTATTAACGATCAAAGGATTTGATCAGGTCGAGAATAATTTGTTTAGAGGACAAGTTTTCTTAAAGTCTGACGAAAACACAGAAATTCTTATAAGTGAGCCATGCTATTACTTAAACAAAAGCAAGGTTCGTTTCAGTACATATGAACTTCAGAGCTACATAAAGGAAGTTTGGCATCAAGCTCTAAATGAATATAAGGCTGATGTTACAGACAGCCCTATACGTTCTAATGAAGAAAAATACAGCTTATCTTTAGCAGATAGATTCTCTAGTTTTAAAACGTCTTGGCCAGCTATGGGCATTGTAGCTGCAGTAGTTGTTTTTGCTGGAGGCGGTTACTTTTTAGGTTCAGGTACTAATGAGAAAAATGCATCTTCAGAAACAAGTTCGCAACAACTAAGCACATCTGATAACCCTGAACTTGACGGTAAAGCCTTGGCTCTTAAAAACATGGGGTTAGATCCTAACTCAATGGCTTTTGATAACTCATGCTTTCAAGAAAAATAAGGTGAAATATCTATGAGAGCTAGACGAATAGAAAACCTTGAAGCATTACAGCTAAAGGCCTCAGAAATAGCACAAATAACCGTTAAAGAGTTGGAAGCACGACACTATTTAGTTTGGTGGTTGAGCTCATATGACCGAAACATGAAACGTGGCTATAACAATGAAACCATTTGCTTAAGCACCTATCAGGTGAATGAGTTTTGTTTTTCATATGCAATCACAAGCGAAGTTGAAAAGTTTTATTTACTAATACAACCCGAAAATTGGTTTTTAAATGATTTAACTTTCGAGTCTGCTTCTATAGATGAAAAAGGCTTAGTTTTAAATTTAGCTGAAGTAAATGATCAGTTATTCAAGCTGTATATATCGCGAATGCAAATCAGATTTAATCTTGATGAAATTCATGCTGAACGTTTAACACACGCAAAGAAATATGCAAAAGAACTGGTCTTTATTCAATACAACCCACAGAAAAATCAGGTCATGAATGTAGGTGTTTCTATCAATTTAGAAAACAACACAATCACTCGAAAATCATCAAATCAAACGGCAAAAAATAAGCGCTTGAAAGGGGCATTCTAATGAAGAAATCAAACTATTTTAAGGTAATTGGTGCAATAGCAGTTTCAACAGTTGTTTCACTTGCTTATGCTGGCTTTACTGAAATTAATAGTTCTGGAGACATTGTATCTAAAGACAGTGCAAATGCTTTACGCACCAGTTTTTCAACACCAAATCAAAATATACCAGCGCCATTACGCACATATTCACTATGGGATAAGATCTCAGAGACAACCAAATATAATGGCACAGTACAACCAAAGCCAACACCTGTTGCAATTGAGAGTACATCTTCTCAAGCACAAAATATTCAAAGCAAGAGCAATATTAATGTGGCTAACATAGAGAGCCAACAGGAAATCAAAAGATTACAGGCAGCACTAAAAGAGAAAGAAACTGAGAATAACAAGCTCAAATATTCAAACCTTGAGATGCAAGTGCAAGTAGTTGAACTAAAAAGCGATATAAACGAACTGAAGCAACAAGTTAACTTTTTAGCAAGCCAGATGCAAATTGTTGAAAGCGATGTGCTTGTAATGAAAAACAAAAAACCAAGTTCTTTTTTAGCACGAAATTAAGCAATGGTTGTGAAGAAAATTACTCAAAAACCTACCAGTGAACAGCAACGAGCAATTGATAAAGCAACACGACTAAAAACCAGTTTTAAATTGATTGCTTTTGCTGGTACTGGTAAGACTACGACATTGATCCATTGTAGTAGTGCTTTGCAACAACTAGGTAAGCTTGGACTATATCTATCATTTAATAAAAAGATGGCAGATGAAGCTAATCAAAAATTCGCTGAATATGGGCTGAATTCAGTCACATGTTCTACATTCCATTCTCTAGCTTACAGAAATATACCTGGTTGGCTGAAAAATAAGATTAACAAACCTACGTTACTTCCTAAAGATATTGTTCAAAAGTTTAAGCTTGAAAACATTCGATTTCAGTACAACGGGAAAAACCGACAACTCACCGATCTAACATTAGCGCTGATTATCCTTAATACATTACGTTATTTTTGTATGACAGTGGATCAGACTGTTACCAATGATCATGCTTACATAGCTTTAAAAGAACAAACATCAATTAAGCGCAATGACGTTCTTGAAGATAAAATCACTTCAATTGCGAAAATGATCTGGAATGATGTAGTTGATCCAAACGGTGATTATGGTATTACACACGATTACTATCTCAAGTGGTGGGTACTGCAAAAACCACAACTTGATTTTGATTACGTGATGGTAGATGAAAGCCAAGATAGTGACCAATTAATACTAGACGTACTCAAACGTCAAAAAGCAAAAGTTATTTTTGTTGGAGATCCATACCAAAGCATATATGGCTTTAGGGGTGCGAAAGATATTTTACAGAACCTAGATCTTGAAGCATTGTACTTAGAACAGTCGTTTCGGTTTGGTAATGCAGTTGCAGATATAGCTAATCTACTTCTCAATAAACTTTTTGGTGAAACCAGACAGTTAAAAGGTTTACCAAGTAAAACGTCAAAAGTTACCACTTTCAGTACATCAAGTTATGCACCATCTTCATTGAACGCGATTATTTGTAGAACAAATGCTACGGCTTTTGAATACTTTTTTAAGTTTCATGGCTACCTTAATGGCGAAAAGAAAATACGTCTTGAGGTTGATGGAAAGCGCAGTAAAGATATTTTCAGTGGGATTTTTCAACTGAGAGCAAATAAACGGCCAACGTGTAAAGAGCTTCAAAACTTTTCTTCCTACCAAGAGCTTGTGGACCATATACAAGTGTTTGGAGAAGTGGAGGGGGCAACTACAGAATTAAAAACCTTTCTGAATCTAACAAACCAATACTCATGGCAAGTGATTGAGTGGGCGTTAGAAAATAGTATGGCTGATGATGAAACTGACCCAAAAAACACTTTGGTCATTAGCACATCACACAAGAGTAAAGGTTTAGAGTGGGATAATGTCCTAATCGCAAAAGGCTTTAACTATAAAATTCTCGATAAAAAGCTAATGATTTCTGCAGATGAAAAACGGCTGTTGTATGTGACCGTAACACGAGCCAAAAACATATTATTTACAGATGGCATTAATGATTTATTGGAACACTTAAATTCAAAAAATACGGAGATTTCAAATGCCTAATCAAGTTGAAGTTCTGCAAAATAGAGTGTTTCAGGCATGTCACAATGCTAGTTATATTCGCGGAGAGTTTCATCACGAACCGTATATCATGGAGCTTGTTAAGAAAAAGGGCTCACAGGTCGCAGATATAATCACACCACTTCTTGAAATGTTTCATCTAATTGAAAAGGAAACAAAGTCAATCTTTAGTTTCACGGAAGATTTTAATTTCAAGCAACGCCATTTTGAACCAGGTGTTTATCTCAAAACTAAAGAGATATTAAATGGTGTAGAAACGTTCGATGGCCTGGCTATCGTTGATATTCCTTCAGGATCTTTTAGAAGCATTGTCATAGATTCAGGCGGTGGAATTGCTTCAAGTAAACATACAATTGAGCAGTTTAAGGAATTAAAGGGGAGATATTTAATTCCATTTTATTTTGATGGAATATATGTGCACCCTCACTGTTATACATATTTTTTCATCGAAAATGATATTAAGAGGGTGATGCCCCTTGAGGCTTATGATTCAAGCAAAGTAGGAAATGAGCAAAACATGGGCTTGCATTGGGTAGAAGAAGCAATTGAATACGGTAATCTTCACTTTGGGTTTGAAGTTGAAACACCAGATACCGAAACAATTATAGAAAAAGTCTAAAACCAAACGACAAAAAAGGGCATCTTATAGATGCCCTTTTTATGTTTTGAAATTAATAAGAAAGGTCGATTGCCACTTGTGCTAAAGATGTAAAAGCAGAGGATTCACACATAAAAGATTGACGAATAAAAAACGATGGATTGTATGAGCTCACCATAGTTTGACTATCACAGTTTTGGCTAAATTTAATATGTTGTGTATTGATTGCTTGCCAAGCTGCAGCATTCTTTTGACTTTCCGCACGAACGTCTTTGATGAAACGTGTTAATGATTGGTTGTATGGTGTATTGCACTTAAGTTCTGGTGAACCGTACTCAGAATCACGCGCTTCATTATAATTAAACACGCATTTTTGATACTCAGCTTGTACCTTGTTATAAGCTTGAATAGCTTCAGCTTTGGTCTTATAACCAGCGTTGGCAGATGACGTAATAATGGTAGCAGCACATAACAAAGCTAAACTTAAAAACTTTTTCATAACCTGATCCTTTATTACTTCATTAATGCCGGAATAAACATTGCCCAACCTAATTTATTGGTCGCTTTACATTGCATGCTTAGTGTTTTGTACTTTGCAGTCTGGCCAGCGTATAACTGATCGCAGTTAGCAAGTAACTGAGTAAAGTTTCGATTGTGATCAGCTAGAACACGCGGAGCTTCTTCATTATTAATATATTTAGAAGCAAGGCTACCAAGCTGACTTGCGCGGTTATAAACATTTGTATAGCAATTTAGGTGTTTTGCATCAAATGGATCGTTAGAAACCGCAGCACATTTAACGTTTACTAAGCGCAGTTTTTCAAGTTCAGCACGAATAGAGTCTGAGCTAGTATTAGCACTAGCATTAAAAGATGCACATGCTAAAAGGCTAAAACCCAATAAAGACAAAAATCTGTTTTTCATAATATTTCCTTTAATTGCTCTATTAAGGGTATTCAGAATAGTAAGGGCATAAACGCATAACAATACCTTCAAATGTAACGGCTTCAGCTAAAGTCACAACACCATCTCGAGGGTTTCTATCGAGGTTTCTGTTCGCATTATATTCACGACTAGGGCTTTTATATGGTCCACCTAAAACTAGAGCATAAAACCCAGCTATTGTTTTATTATTATAGTCGCTTTTACGTTGTCGTGCTTTTACTGCAAGATATAAATCTAATAATTCGACTTGTTGTTGAGCACTCAGTGTAGTGATTTGCTTAGGGTTTGATTTAATTGAAGCTGGTATTCCTCTCGCTGTTAAATCTGAAGCATTAATATCTGTTATACCAATTTTAGTCCATTGACTTAAACCATATGCACCAGCGTTGTTGTCAATTTTAAGATTAAAACCGGCAGATTCAAAACCAAGAATAGCTGCAACGTCATTAGGGTTATAACCATGTTTTAAAGAAACACGTTTAATACCATCTTTAACCGCACCAAAAGCACCTGGTATACCCCAACCACATTTACGATCTGGAGTACCTTGTCCACCTTTTAAGATTTGTGCATCTGAATAAACTTGCCCGTTTCCACCTTCCTCAAAAAGCTGTTTCATTTCAACTACTGCTACTTCAGGAATAACAGTTGGTTGTTCAGCTTTCGTATAAAGTTCATCTACACGGCCAGAATAGCGTTGAGTTTCTGACGCTGTATAAGCTGCCAAAAGAGCCTCTAAGCGTTCATTTTGTTTATGGATCTCTTTAGTCAAATAGTTTTGTGCATTGATAATGTTTAGCTTTTCAATCAAAAGCCCCATCATCGACATAGTTGCTAATTCATTAAACCATTTAGAGTTGCCATAACGTCCAGTACCAATGTTTTCAATTAATTCTGCTGGCGTAGAATTAAGTGCACCAATATCAAAACCCACATCATCAGCCGTACCACCAAAAATAGTTCTAGGCGGTGCATATTGAGCAACATCATTTGCATAAATGGTACCGCTTGCAGCTGCTTCAGGTGAGATAGTACCGTCAGCAATCATTTGAGCGACTTGCACTTGTGCAGATCCATAAGCATCCATCGAAACATCGCCACTAAATGCAAGTGCTGGAAGCTTTTTGCCTTGTTTTACTGCAATGCCATCTACCGATGAAGAAACGGGGAGGGTGATTCCTGTTGATGATGAATATAAGGCATTCCATTGAGTCCTAATGGTGTTACCCAAGTACGGTGTGTATTTGTTTTCTAATGCTTGTCCTTGTGGCGAGACACTAATCACAACGTCTTGAGGTAAATATGGCGTAGGATCTGTTAACTTATATTCAGAACTACCCACATATGGCGCAGATCCTTTAACGCGTTGCTGAAGTGCAATGGATGGATTTTTAAAAACTTGATCTAAGTTTTTATTCAGCCAAACATCTAGCCCACGTTTTGCCTTTACACCATATTCAATGTGCAAATGCACGGCACATGAACCACAGCCTTTATTTGACATGTGTGCGATGTTTTGACCAGCTTGAATACGTTGACCAGGGTAAGCGTTATATTTTTTTTGATACGATGGATCAGTATGGCGATACATGATTCGATCGCCAGTATCCATCTGCATAATTAGTGGGTTAGTGGTTGATTGGTTGCTTGCACCAGATGAACGTGTGTCATAAGAGACAATAGAACCTGAACCAATTGCTTTAAGTGTAAGGTCATTAGGATTCGCACGACTAATATCAATACCGTTATGACTACCAGCAGCGCCCCCTCGCAAACGAAATTCACCAAAACGACCAGCACTACGGCGCCCATCATTCGGCATGATCGAATATTTATGGAAAATCATTTTTTGAGCGTTGTTAGGAACTTTTGCCGTATTAGCATTTGTAGCGGTTACGTTTTCAGAAATAGGATCGGCGTTAGCGGTATAAATAAAAGCCGAACAAGTCACTAAAATTGCGACTTTAATGCCACAGCTCAAGGGCTTTAATTGAAATGAGGGTTTAAATTTCATAAGTGAATCGCCAGGCTTAAAGGAAGTTCTTAAAATAAATTAACTTCTTATTAAATGTCCCTAATAGCTAAGTGGACGGATTAAGTATATACGATTAAATACTTATTTTATACTTTAAAAAAAGTTTTTAGGTTTTGTTTTAAGATAGTATATACATATAGCGTTAATCTTATTGATAGGTTTAAGAATAAGGTTACATGGTTTTAATATTTTAATTTAATAAAAGTAGTGAGGTATCTAAATATGTTAAATCACGCACACGTTTTAAGCGCTACTTTCGACCAAGCGATTGACCGTGCTTCAATGGGATTAGACTTTTTAATCCAAAACAAAGTACACATGAAGAATGAAAATGCCTTGTTAGCTCACATTGAAATGCTAGAAAACAGAATCAAAGGTATTACAAATCAGTACAACGAATTGGTTACTGAAGCGAACGCACACATTGATGACGTTACAAGCAAGCACAATGAGCTGGCGAACAAGTACAACAATGTTTGCGCCCAAATGAAAGCAAAAGACATCGAGCTTAATAACAAGCAAATTGAGTTAGAAGAAGAGCGTATCAACAACTTTGACTTACTTGTGCAAAACCGTTCATATAACAATTTGAACCGTGCTTACAGTCATGCAGTTGGTCAGCTAGAGAAAGATCAACAGCAACTTGTTAATATCGGCGTTCGTAGATTTATTTTTAACTCTACAAACAAAAACAACATTCAGAAAATCAACTTTTAATTATGAATATTTTGATAAAAAAAATGGTGCTTATAAAGCACCATTTTTTATTGTCTAGATTTTAAGGTTTACCTTTAAACTTAGACAGAGTTGAACTTAAACCTGAACGCACACGATTAGTCATAGTGCTACGGCCAGAAATATTAGATTTCTTGGTTGCACTAGAACTAGCACCAAAACGTGCATTAGGAGTCGAACCAGTACCATACGTATAGCCAGTACCACTTGCAACATTCACACTACCGAAAGTAGAACCAGTCTTAGATGCTGATGCTTTAGCTACACCACGATTAAACGTAGAAGCTGTTTTTCCGTAAGCATTTGCACCATATAGACCACCACCAGTAGTAGGCGTATTATTTGTACCACTTACACTTGTAGCACCCATACCGAATGTAGATTGACCTTGGCTTGGGGTAGGTGATGTTGGTTTAGCACCAAGACCAGTTCTACCACCCGTACCACCAGTGACACCACTTGGAGTAATACCACCTGTACCACCAGTTGCAGCGCCAAAAGAAGCGGATCTAGCTGGCATGTTTACAGGGCTATATGCAGTCGTACTACCAGTACCGCCTAATGTATTACCACCTGTACCACCATTGCCACCACCACCACCTTTCGGATTATTTGGACCACCCTTACCACCATCAGGACGTCTACCAGGCGGTAAAGGACGGCGAGATGCTGGAGATGGACCAGACAACGTACTTGCAGCGCCACCAAACTTTTGAATAGCTTCTTTTGAGTTTGTTTCACCCCACTGACCGCCATTCAATCCAGAACCAATCCATTGTTGTACTTGGTCAGCAACACTAAATACCAACCCGTAAATCAGGTAGATCGCTGAAGTCATCAAGAATAGATATAAGAAGAACTTCCAGATAAACGTAATCAGCTCAGTAAAGATAACTGTAAACGTATTAGATGAATAAGCGATGCTCATTGCACCTTGGTAGCTAAAGAACATATCAGTAAGCGTAACAAGAGCTGGCCCGATAATAATTTCAGCCATCCAGAAACCAACAATGATAAATATTGGTCGCATGAACAACGTTAATACCGTGACATAACCTTGTGTTTGGCTACCGACAAAAGTACGCTCAGGGATCATGTGCATTAGCGCCCATAAAGGCAAACCACACACAGCGTATAGGATATGGATGATCCAACCTACACAAGCTAGACCAAAGAAGATCATTGGCATATATGGAATAACAACCGCCATCCACACACCAAGAATCGTCAAATACGTTACTAGCTGACCAAGGATAGGAGCAAAGATATTTTCAACGGCATATTCTAAAGCGTTGGTGCCTTCTTCAGTTACGCCCTTAAGCCCTGGTACCCATTGAACAAGAGCAGAACCAGAACGAGCAGTAAGCACGACTAATTTCATGCCGACAACAGTACCTTGAGCCACAGCTTTATAGACTAAGATTGCTTCACCAGTATCTTGAATATTACGGATAACATTCGTATTGCGGTGCAATGTAGTAGGGCTGATATTTGAGCTTGACGAATTATTATTTAATAATTCCGCATCGCCTTTTTCACCGACCAATACACCCATTACCAATGATTTAGTAATGTTTGTTGCCCAAGCAGAACCATATGCCGAAAACTTTTGATCGATGTTGGATACTTTGTTTGAGTCACCACCATCGGTAGACATTGATATTAAGTTGGTAGAGTCGGCAATATCGCCGTTTGCCACCCAATTATTGTTGGATGTAATGCTACCAACAGCATTATCCATTGCAACATAAACGGTGTTATAAATTGCTTCACCTTTTGAGTTGCTCATGATTGCTGAATTCAGTGTAGGAGGGCTGAACGTCCACAAAGGTTCAGTAATATACTTCTCAACAATAGCGCGATATTGACCTACTTTAATACGAGCTTCAGGCGTCATCATCCAACCGCGCTGATTTAGCGTATTAACAACAGTTTGAACCGCAGTATAGCCATTTTCAGAAGTCAGAACATTATTCGTTACGGTATGACTCTTATTCACATAATTATCAACTAGCGCATTGAAAGCATCCATAGCAGCTTTACTAATCGGGAATGTTCCTTCCTGTTCAGTGGCATTAGGGCTTACTTGATATGCGATATACCACTTTTCTAAATCGATAAAGAATTGACGATATAGATTGTTCTTTTCTTGTTGTAACTTAGCTTGAACATTTGCCAAAGCAACGTTGATCTTGTTTTGATCTGATTGGCGAAGTTTATAAACAGGAATGTCCATTAACTCAGCATTAACCGCAGCTGGATTAACAACGTTCATTGAAGCACCGCCACAGATCGGCTCTTTTTTGCCCCCAACTTCTAAACGGCTGTCAGCGTAAGCGAAGTTATAAGTAACAGATGTCCAGTTACTTGCAGTTTTAGCGGTTTTATCAATGTAGTTTTGCTTTTTCTCTACTGCAGTCATGCTAACACCAGGATTAGCATTCGCCCCATAAGCACCATCACTAAAATAGCGCCCGAATGCTGGCGGTAGAGTATAAAACTCTTGGTTTAGAACGTTAATACAATGCAACTGGCGAAGCATAACAGGCGCATTTTTCCTAAATCCAAAGATGTCACGCTGATGATCGTGCGTATCTGACAAACTAGCCGAAGCCATTAAGGATTCGCCTAACGTTCTATTATTAATTGTATTGGATACATTATTTGACCATAGCACCATACCTAGCACGACTACTTGAATGAAACAGTAGCCGGACGCCGTAGGTAAAAGTAAAATAATCGAATATAATATTCGGGAAAACATCGTAGTGACTTTTGAATCTTTCCCGAAAGCTTCACCGTCCTGGGCGCTTTTCAAAAGTGCTGTTAAACCAATACCGATCGCAAAAACCAAAACCAACGACATTGCCACACTAGCTACACCGCCTAATAATATATTAGTGAGTAAACCTGATGATGGTACTGTCGAGGCTGGTCCAGACGCATTGATAAACGCATTGATGAAGTCGTGTCCAAAGATAGATGAGAGAAGAGTAACGGCTTGGTCGCCATCACAATTCGGATTTGTCGATTGACAAAATAAACTCATAGCTAACTCACCGTTTTTCTTAATGCTTCTTATACATCGCTTACTTAAGACGACTAAAAGCAAAGTGTTATAAATTACAAGTTAGACGTTTAACTAAAAGGCTTAATACCTTTTAACCAAAGAATCATTAAAACCATTTTATTACAAATAACAATGGTTTTTAAATTAGCAATAATGTACCACAAAACTGTTATTGGTATATACAGAAAGTTTAAACATGACTTGCTAATTGTTTTAATGATTTAGTTTAAATACAAGAGACTATTATGGATAAAGCAAAGTTTACATCTCACTTAATTTTACTGTCGGAAATTAAGAAATCTGTATCTAAAGATATGGGGAAAGATATAACTGTTTTAGAGTTATCCTACATACTCAACCAAAGCATAAATCCTTTAATGGCAATAACTTATAAAGAAAAACTAGATAAAATAAATACTTTTGAATTAGATCCTATTGAAGTTCTCAAAAAACGGAAGAACCTAAAAATATTAAAAGTATTAAACCTCATGCTTACGTTAAATCTAGACAAAACCATTAAAAAAGACGATATAGAAAGTTACAACGAGTATAAAGACAAGTTTTTAGAGAACATCGCAACAATAGGTTTAGACAGATTAGAGCAAGAAGCGTTAAAGGTACAAATTGAAAATTTATTGAAGTATAATTGGGTATCTTAATACATCTCTTAATTTTAAGATTCTGACTTTAATAAAGGGTTTAAGCCAAATGGAAAACATACAGAACGAAGAAGATATACTTCAAGACGCGACCAGAGCCGTTTTTAATTGTGGCACTAGTTTTAGTGAAGCTAAAGTAGTTTCCCTTACTGACGAGTTTAACCCACAACCTACACTACAAACACAACGAACCAACCTAAAATATATCTACGACAATAAACTACCGAATGAAATTGGACGTCAATTAGCGCAAGAACCAGAATACCAAGAAGAAACACGTTCATTACTTGTTGGTCACTTTAAAGAAATGGCTCTAGAAGATTTAATTGAGCAGCAAGATTACCAAAACCGCTACAAACAAACAGATCCAGAATTGGACCAAGACAATGAATCTGAAAACAATATGGATAATGAATACACATCACGCCCACCAGAGCCTAGACCTTGGTAAGCCTAACCATTAAAAAGAAAATGCCCGAATGATGGGCATTTTTTATATCTACGTAATATCTAGCTTCAAAAGTTCAGATGGATCTATGCGCTGACGGAATGAACATGCGAGTTCTTTTACAATTTGATTTTGATATTGTTTGCGGTCGAATGTGTCAAAAGCTGAAACCTCAATTTCAGGATCAGTGATTGCATTTAGAAGATCCTTGGTTGCATTGAGTGATGCTGTAGGACAAACATAGATAAGGTTAAGCACTGAAGTACGAAGCAAAATATCTAATAAGTGATATTTGGGCGGTTCCAGTTCCTTATCTACATTAGAAAAGTAGTTCACAAGATAAATGTCATTTGATAAATGCAGATTGATATTGTCAATGAGATCTTTGGTAACACCGTCAAGAATGCCATTCACCTTCAACAAAAGTTCAGTGTTTTCTATGTCTTTAATTTTTTGCGTATCGACACGTTCATTAAATAAGTTGTTTAGATTTCTCAAAAACTTTGGTTGTGGCGCCGTAGTTTCAAAATACATCTGATTTTTAATACGGTTCTTCATGTAAGTTTGGATCATCTTAGCTTCAGAAGAAAGAAACTCAATCTTAAACGTGTCGTATGACACTAGATCAATAAATACTTGCTGGCCAGCACCCGACTTAATATCAAACCAGTTCATAAAAATACTGGCTTTGAGTGATTTCAATTGTTTAAGAATAGCCGTCTTCTCAAAATCATTCATATTGAAGTAGCTACTTGAAAAAGTATCGAGATAAAACTTCCATTTATCTTGCACTATATTCCACGCTTGATTAATAGAAATGATTGGAGCATCTATAATTTCATCTTTGATGAATTTTGACAGCTCATATAATTCATTTAAACGTGCTTGGTAGTTGAAGTCTTGAGTAATCACATTCTTTTCTGATGTTGTGGACTCAGAATCCTCAAGATCCGCACCAACCAATAAATAAGCATCGGTTACTTTTGGTGTTTCCTTATTTGACGGTGCTGGTACTGGAGCACTAGAAAGTTCAGTGGAAAAAGTTTCATCATCTTCCGCTGGCGTATACGGCGGTGTAGTCTCTTCATTAGGAGAACGTGCGTCTGTACGTTCAGCAAAAAAGTAAAACAATTCTTCTTGCGGTGCAACTTTAAACGGCGTCACATTATTATTGATGATTGCTTTTACAATATGGTTTGCCAGTTTAAGCGTGTAGGATAGGGCATGTATATAAAGCTCTAATGTTGCAAAGTTACTGGTATCAACTTCATTAGCACCAAACCAAGATAGGTTACGCAGTTCAAGCCAGCTCGTGAAAGAAGCGTGAGAGCTATTAAAACTTAGATCTACGGTCTTGGACAAATAGATAAAAACGCAAAACAAAAACCTATTTTTGTACTCATACTTAAATACATCAGAATCGGTCCAGATCTTATTCTCAATGAGAGCAAGAATGTAATTTAAAAGCTCATGGTGTTTAATCGAATCGATTAAGTTGTCTGGTAATACTTTTAGTTTATTAAGGTGTGGTTTTACAGGTGCATCATTGGATGGTTTAAGGAAGTGGTAGAACAAGTTAAATGTTTGCGTATCATCTATATCAATTACAGGTTCATAATCATCTTCATCTACGTTATTTAGATCCTGTTGAATATCGACTATTTGCCCGGTGTGACCTTCTGAACGGTCAATCTGGCAGATACTAAAAAGAACAGGCAAAACCCCGACAATATTACGGTTGTCAATTGTTTGATAGTGGGTATCAAAAAATATCGTATCAGCTAAAAACGTACCTTTATGATAGTTGAGAAAGAAGAATAGTACGTTATTTAAAGAACGGTGATTTTCACCAGAAGAGGTGTTAGAAGTAGCGTTAAAGTCATCGAAAAAAACTAAATTTGTATCCATCTAAAAATACTTTAAACCACACCCTTAAACTATTACTAATAAGCATATAAGTTTTAAGAGAGGGTTTAAAGTTAATTTTAAATATATTTAATGGAGTTTAAGACATGGGGCTTTGTAAGCGCTCTACATTTGATGAAAGGTCAGAAACATCTTGCTCTAAAGTCATTGCCTGGTCTATCGCACGTTTCATTAAATATTCTTGATTAATTTCTTTAGGCTCTTTACGAGTAGCATTCTTTTGTTCTTCTTCTAATTTGAAACGTTCAAAAGCGAAAATAGAACGAATAATACATAAGCTATCTTCAAGTAGGTCTGAATGCACTTTAGGAAAAATTAGATCAGGATCTAAATCAGATGCGACTTGGTTAAACAGCATAAATTGATCGCGATGTTCGATAAGAAATTCATCATATGTACCGAACTCAGATTCGATCATATCTGGACAATTTGCGAGAGTAGAGACTTTCGTATCTTGTGATAACAGAATTGAATCACCTGATGGCGCAACTAAAGCATGAATAGGTTGTTCTGCAATAGGAGCCAACAACACTACAGTAAATGGGCGTGTTTGGTTTTTCATGGTTAGTCCTAATTAATATAAAAAAAGCTTTGGCCAAAAAGTCTATTTTGAAATTTTGGTAGGTTAATGGAATCGAATAGAAGGTCCGTCTCTTTAGTACACTTCTGATTAATTAGATAAATGATATTTTGAAGAAGTGCAATTAATTTAAATGGACTGTTGTATTCATTGAATATGGGTGCAGCAATGCAAAGAGTCTTTTTTCTATCGGTTGATAATGCCCATGGGTTCACCAGGGTAAAGCTCACCTTGGCATTATTATGTTCAATTGGTCGTGCATAAATATCAAGAACATCGGATAAAGTAGATACCTTTAATTCTTTTGAAATGTCAGTAAGAATCTCACTGACTTGAAGCGCTGTTTTATCATGAATATCGCTTATAGTGATGCAAACACCACTATTACTATTCATTAAATTTGCATAAAGAACTTCAATAACCATGGACTCGTCTTTGGATAAATCCTTTAAATTGGCATTGACTAAATCTATGATCCGATCTGATTTTTGTTCAAGTTTAATTTGAAGCAAAAGCGGTTCATTCTTTTTTGAAACAGGGAGTACTTTATAATCGCTAAGATTGTAATTTAACCGCTTCATTTCAGTAATCAGTGTTTCTTTGGCATTATCAAAAAGCTTCTGATCTCTCTTGGTTAAACCAATAACAAAATTTGTAGACATGAGTATATTCATGATCCACAAAGCAGTAGATAAGGATAAAACACTATCCTTAACAACTTCTGAATCTGAATCAGAAAACCCAGATATTTGCTTGATTTTGTCGGTTATCGAAATCATGTGAACCCTTGTTTAATTCGGCATTTTCATCTGAAACTTTGTCAAAAAGATTAGTTTGATTAAGTACGTCTTGGATATTTTTTTGTGGATCATCACTGAGTAAACATTGGAATAGGGCGCTAATTAAAGTAGCAAGTGATGTTCCATAGTCATTGGTACACTTGATTAACTGGCCAGCATCTAAGCAAATTGGTGTTTCATCATCATAAAGCAAGTGTAATTCTGGTGATTCAGCATAAACCAACTTTACATGAGTATCCGTGATGATTAACTCAACTTCTAAGTACTCATTATTTTCAACAAAATATTTAAAGCGCAACATCAATGCATCATCGCCACGTTCTATATATACAATTTGTCGATCGGTCGTATTGGTATGGCTGACGAATCTATTCTCTTTTGTGATCTGATCAATGTAGTTCAAAAAGATGGTTTTGAGTGACGCACTTAAAATACCTTTGGCAGCGAGTTCACTTTTCAAGTAAGGCAGAAAGTTTTCAAGATTTTCATGCAATGGTTTTTGCATTCGATCATCTCCAATGGGATTAATAAAAGGGCATACACATCAAATGTACAGCGACTCAGTTATGACTATTTCGTTACAACAGTTACTTAAAAGACTGCAGACTGTTTGACTTATAAAACTGATACTTTCGCCACACTTTTAATTCAGAAATATCTAACTTGTTTCTAAATCAATATGGCTTTATTTGATTATAAAGCCACATTGAAAGTTTAAATATTTAAAAATTATTTTTAGTATATACCTAAATCTAAGATTTAAAATGGATCTAACTTTTAACTGGCAAACTTTGTTGCTTTGGTTAAAAGGGTTAAGTCTTCATGGAATTGATTTTTTAAAAACCCATAGTTAAAAACGTAACTAATAAAGGTGAAAAACTCTAATTGGTTCGGTATTTTGTCTTCAAGAATACTGACCTCTAATTGCAATGTTCCTGTTGCACGTTTCTTAGAATGAAACTTAAGACCATCAAATGTTTGACCGTAATAAGTTGATATTTCCAAGAAAACTAAACGGAAAAAATAAGGGAAGATTTGAGAAACAACACGCTCAGGATCATCAATTTGAGTTAAACGTCTACCGTTGTGATATTTAAACTTAATACCATCAGCCATACTTTTTTCTACCAACAGGCGAATATAGGCATGACTACGAGTAATCATGCTTTTAAGTGGCGTTTTTGCTTCATGAATATTTTCGTATTGCATTTAGTTATCTCACATCTCAAGTCTTAATTGGTCAGCTTCATTTTCTTTTTCAATCGAAACTTCAGCAATAATTTTTTGGGTATTTTCGTTTTGCAGATCTTGATCAAATATTTCATTCACACAAGTTTCGACTAATTGTTCAGTCAAGTTTCTGCAGATCTCAAACTCTAAACCTTTAGGTTGTACGGTAGGGTAGCCGTCAATTAAAAATGAGTTTTTCATTTCATTTTCATTTGAAACTTTAGAGTACAAATAAGTCTCAAAATAACGAGCAAACATTTCGGTACTGGTCGCGTAATACGGCGTTGCACGATTTTCAGCACTGTCGATATTTAAACAGTCCTTTTTATAACGCGATAGATTGTCACTAAAACGAATATCACCTACGTTAACTTCAACGTCTTGCGACTTATCAAAGAAGTTTTGCATTTGAGTATGAGGATTTTTAACTCCCTCAGGCATGTACTTCTCTACCAGGTTATAGAACTTGTATTTAGATGACTCTATCAAGTATTCAGATAGGTTTTGCGATAGTGTTTTTAAATCCACATTCGCTGCGTTCGCAACACCTGTAATTTTTTCTTCCAAACCGGTTGTAGGTAAATGATGTTCTGGCTGGCGCATATCATTAAGTTTTTGCTGATAGCGCTCAAACGACTTAAAGCTTATAGCATTAATGTCAGTGTTAATTTTAGAGACAATGACATCCACCTTGTCTTGAACTGTACTGAAGAAAGATAGGTTTGTATCAGCTTTATATTCACGCTCATACTTCTTCAAGTACTCTTCAATTTTCTCAAACTGACGGCGAATGAGATCTTCATAGTGCTTTTGGTACCAGTCAAAGAAGCTGTTTAAGGTTTTGCGCGTAGAATTAGGATAATTCTCTTTATTCTTAATCACTTCATCATGCATTGAATCAGCAACAGTGTGGTACGCCTTGATTGCAGTCTCAGCATTCTCATGAAGTACTTGACCGTAATTTTTCATTGGCTGAACTGGCTCATTCATCATCGCACGATGTACCTTTTCAAAAGCACGACCGGACTCAGTAACAGGGGAGTATCCAGCATCCAACATATTTGATAAGAAGTGTCGTGCACCTGGTATCTCAAAATTAGGGATGTCTTCATAATAGTCCTGAAGTACAGAACGATTCATTTGAGCGTGATTTTTATATACTTCCGCTTTTTCCAACATTCCCAAGTGTGCATCTAGCGCATGGCCATACTCATGAGCCAAACTTCCAGATCCGCTATCACGAGTTAAGTTAACCACGTTCTTAGACAGTTCAAAATGCGCTGCAGATCCTTTAATTCCGCGTGAAGCCAAAGCAACACCCAAGTTCAATAAACCATTGTTTGATTTAAAGCCCATGAGTTGTTTTAAGTCAGCCAATGAGTCATACACGGCATTAACCAACTGTTGAGCCACAGGACTAACTTTATTGCCTACTTCAACACCACGGATAGAAAAGTCATCTTTAAGCTTGAATGAATCCACATCGGCACCTTGGCGATGATCAGGACCAGTACGAGAGTAATTTAACAATCCGTAAATACTTGATTGGACTTTTTCAGTCACAAAGCCATTTTCAAGTTTTTTCACTTCACTGGTAAATGACGGCAAACGTGGTGCTTTAGGTGTATTCACAGCTTCAGTCGTTGCTTCTATAACTGGTGCAACAGGATCTTTAACATAAATAGGTGCAGATTCAGCTTTAACTAAACCACTTTCAATCGCACTTTTCAGAACGTATGGTTCAAGCACAGTTGAATATAAGCCAGTACGTTGCATGTTGCTGATCGCATCGCTCACATCTTTAGTGACTTTCGACTTACCGTAAAAATCAAAGATCTTACCTGTTGATAGAATCTCACTGAGTTCTTTATCAATCGTTTTTTCGATGATTTTCTCAAGCTGAACACTGATACCGCCTGTATGTTCTGGCATAATGTAGTACTCATTCAAATTGCTAAGCAATTCGAAGTAGTTTTTGTAGTTGTTCTTGGTACCTTTACTATAAAGCCCGATATAGTCTTTACGTTGGCGATCAGTCATACCAAGACTTTCAGCAGATAAGCTTTTATTGTTTCTTACCGCATGAATCAACTCTTCTTGAGTATCTACCATCAAATTTCTGATGTTAGAAACAACAGCCACATACGCACGTAATTCTGTCGCTCGTTGGCTATCAAGCATCAACGCATTTTTAGAGAATAACGGTTTAGTTGGGCAGTAGTCATACATTGCCTTTACGAATATTTTGTCATCAATACCGAGTGGCGTATTGGTGTACCAAGCTTGGAATTCTTTATTTGCAACGATTTTTGCTTTTCGATAGTCCGTAGCTGTTTGATCGGCTGATGTCGCTGAAATATATTCCAATGAAATGTATTCACCGTAGCGATCTTTATGTGCACCGCCAAACTTGGCACCTACATCACCTAAGTACATAGCAGGGGAGTCACTTGGCTCTACCTTTACATCAACAGGCACATATTTGTCTTTTGGTACCAATTGATCGATAAACGTGAAGTCAGTAAACACACGGTTTTGAAGTTGTAAGACATCTTCAACTGAGCGCATACTTTTAACAGGAAAAACGCACAGAGACTTGTAATCACCGTGAATATCGGACTTATCACCAAAAAGTTTAACCGATGCATATTCATTGTCGGTCGATGGCTTGATGGCCAAAAACAATTTGTGATTTTCAGTTTTGATATACGGCTTTATGTGTGCGGTTTGATCGTATAGAGCACCAAGCGTATTCGTAATCAAAGTTTGGAAATGCAAACTTGCTAACTGTTTATTCTCAAAGTCAGTTTTGTGTTTAATCTGAATTTCAGGCAAGTTAGATAGTGCTAATTGCTCTAAAGTGGTACCGAAATTAACCTTAGATTCGATAGCATTTAAGATTTCGTGACTAAACTGGTCTACATCATCAAAACCAGTAATCAATTGATACTGATAGTCATGAGACGGTATACGAAGAAGCACGGCAGTTAATTGAGGCTCATAGTCCGTATCAACCATAAACAATTGCGGTGTTTCATCTTGTTGAGATGATTTGTTTAGCAACTTGTATTGGTGAACTTTAGGGTTGGAACCTACAAAATGCTCAGCATAAGCCTGTTTAATCGTATCTTGTAATGCTTTGACATGCTCAAGCATGACGGCATTGACTTCATTTAAAGCGGTTAAGGTTTTATATTTTTCTGCAAACGCCTCATTCACGGCGATCTGCTCTAACATAAATCTAGGCTGAATATCCTCAAGTTCTGGATTACCTACACGGTTTAATACAACACTAAATTTGAGCTTATTAATGAACGGATCAGGTTCACCATTGATACCATTGCTAAAAAGTTCTTTAAGATCACTTTTCTGAAGTTTAGAGTTCACCAAATCAAACGGATGAACTTCTTCAAATGCCTGAACATCAAAAACTTTGGTTAAGTTTTTAGGCATGATTGCTGTCTGGCCATCTACATGAGCGATAACATAGGTGTACGCTGGAGAGATGTTGCTCAGAAGCTCAGTGACTTCATTCGGTTTTTTATCGTAGCTAAGATCCTCAAACTTTTCGTATGTTGCAGAATTAAGATTGCTGATGAAATCTAATTTAGAGTTGAAATTAGATGGATGATCAGAAATGTACTGGAACATCTTGTTTGGTAAAGACGTAAACACTTTATTGATTAAAGTTTGCTGACTATCTTTAGCTTTGAAGAAGTTGAGATCTGACTCGTAATATTTTTCAAAAGTGAACTTAGCTGGAGGCATAAACGTCATGCTGTTGCGTGAAGTCGATAACTTAAACAAAGCATTCGCAGACGTTTTAACCGCATCTCTATCATTAAAGCCAGTAGCCTTATGTATATTGGCATCTAGGGAAACTGAATGCCCAATAAACGGCGCATTTTTGTCTTTATGATTGTAGAGGCGTATATACTGAAGATCATTCTTTTGAAACACAGTTATAAACAAATCATGATCAGGGATCTTGATTGCGCCGTGGTGATCTTCATAGTGCTTTACAGCATTTTCTAGCTGAGTGTTAAAGTATTCAGATTCACTATTGAACTGTACGTTCTCTTCTTCAGCTGTTAGAGAAAAATATTTAACGTTATTCTGAAAAGCTACATTAGGTTTGAGAAGATCCTTAATCACCTCAAATTCTTTTTGTACTTCAACATCAAATTTGCCAAAAACTGTACGCTGATTAATATCAATCAGGTTCAGATAGTTGAATAGCTGAATGTTGTTGTAGTTGTGGTTCGGTAGGGCAGTTTTGTTTAACTGGAGCTTACCATCTTCTAACTGCATGCTTTGGACTTGCTTCAAGTCATCTGCAGTCAGCTCTACACCAAAGACTTTCTTAGTTTCTTGTTTGAGCTCTTTATCTTCACCAGCAATCACTAAGGCAGCTAGTTTTTGTGCCTTGTCATAATCGCCATCTTCTAGATATAGGGTTTTTTCAACAAAATACTTGGCAATGTTCGCATACGCTTGATTTGTTGCTTTGTAGCCATCGGTAGACAATGAAAAATGTTTGTTTTCATCAAATTCATTTGATTTAACGGTTTTAACTTTTAAATCGTCAATGTCACCCGTTGGTTTAATCTGAACATAGATTTCATCTGCAGCGAGATCCATGTTCGAGACAAATAAGGTCGAATTTTTAGAATAAAACTGACGTTCGATACTCGACAACAGATCCTTTGCATCTTTACGGTCTTCTTCCATGTCAGACTGCATATCTTCAGCAATCGACTTGATGTTTTCGCCACGGTCATCCTTTGTGATAAATGACCAGTCTTGTTGCGGATATTTGGCTGTTAATGCCTTTTGGAAGCTTTGAACTTCAACAAAGCGATTGAACTGACGGTCCAGACTAAACCCATCTGTATGTGATGAAGTTTTAGCAAGAATATCCTCAGGAACAGAATCAGATTTAGTCTTACGATTGAAGTTTTCACTTGCATTTGGCACCAATAAATTACGGAATAAAATCTCATTTACACCGTTCTTTAAGAATGACGCACTTTTAGTTTGTGATAGAGATTGTTTTAAAAATGCTTCATCAAAGTTTGATTCATCAAGAAGCCGAGTAAACTCTTCAAAATACGCTGAAGCTAATTTATCGTTATTAGCAAGATCAGCCGTGCACAGATCGCTTAACTCTAAACGCTGTACATCTTGCTCTAGCTCTAAAGGCGCAGAAAAATCACCAGCAACAAAATCATTGATATTTTGCTCAACATAATTGTTCGTGCGTGACATCAACATATCAACTGCAGTTTCATTATTCACAAATTCCTGAAGCTCAGGCGTGTTAATTGAAACCAATTGATTGTCGAATTGCTTAGATAGTAATTTGAACAGATCCGCTTTATGTTGATTGCTTTCTACTTCAGATTCAAAACCTACAAATTTGCCGTTTTCATCTTTAGCGTAGTAGAAGCTGTTTTTATTAAACAAAAAGGTATTTGTTGCAGACGTAATGCCAGATACCAAAGTTTCACTTTGCCATAAGACTTTTTTAACTTCATTGTACTGTTTTGAGATCTCAACATTGTGTGTGTCGATTTCGTCAGAGATCGCTTGAATATCATCTACGCTGAAGTTTTTTGTTTGTGTAGCTGAGCGCACGACATCTTGAATTTCAGCATATTTCTGATTTAGATAATCACTATATTGCTTCTCAATTTGTTGAGCTTGTTCAGTAGCCTTAGGAATGACATAGACATCCAAGATCTGTCTAATTTCAAGCATAGACGGCGCGAAATCACGCACCTTGTCATTGCCTCTTGCATCCAATAATTCTTCAGGAAACTTTAAGAGCTCTTTAAGTACGGCAACATCATCAATTTCTGGAGTAGGGAGGTCATTTGCAATGTTGAGTAGATCAGACTCAGTAATAGATGCCTTCTCAGTTGCCTCAAAATTAACATCAAGGTCATTCAAGATCTCGTTAACATTTGATTCATTGAGTTGTTCTTCTAGTTTACGCTGTTTGATTTCAGCAGATTGGTGATCATAGAGCGCATTAAACTTAGGAACGATGTTTACAGAGAATTCAGAGAACTCTTGGCTCAGATCGGCAAAGAAAACTTTACCTGTTGGCATCTGGCGTACCATTTGTTGTAAGACATCATGGCGAAGCATGGCAGCGTCATACACCATCTTATCTACAAGGCGTGTTTCAATACCTTGTTTAGACGCCATCCATGTGCCGTGTTCATCTTTATAAAAAGCTGGAATACCTTGTTTAGCTGATTCTAATAGCTTTGGATACGGCAATTGCTGTTGATTAAACACACGGTCTATCACAACAAGATCAGAAGCTAATTTTTGTACATAAGCATCAACATCTTTAAAGCTCATGTTAAACATTCTGTTGCCACGGCCATGCTCAATCAGCTGATTAAAAGTGGACTCGTATTCATGAGCAAAATGCACCAGGTTAATATTGTCATTTAACCCCAATGCTTCATACGGATCATGAGCAAAGATTTCAGGAATATGGCGCAAGTCATCAATAATCAGTAACGAACCATCTTTTTCGTAATTGACGGGTACTGCAAATGGAGACAACTTAATTTTGGCTAGATTATCTAGACTTTCGCCACTGGCCATCGCCGATTCTTCATCTAGATAGACTTTAGAGAAGATATTTTCATAGCCATAATCTTGAAGACGATTAAAAGGAATTTTTGAAGACTGAAATTGAGCCAAGTAGGATTTGTTCGATTCCTGAAGACTGGTTTTCAGCGTATCAAGGATATTAGATCCATTGTTTAGCTTACTGACATACACTTCAGGGAAAGCAGAAAGGCGTTCGGTCGCTGATGCGAAGTAACTTTTCCAGTTCGGAATGTTCTTCTTAAACGGTAGATTGGTGAGATAAATATCTTCTTGCTTAGTCGGTACTTTCATATCGTTGGTAAACGCTGGAAAGACCTTCTGAAGATCGTTTAGATCGATACCAGACTTTGCCGGGTTCTTATAGTAGTACGCATGAATACCATCATCATTTTGCACTTCATAAAAATGGGCATCCATTAACACTTGTTCAAATTGCTTAGAACTGTTTTGTTCAATAGATTTTTTGAATTGCTCAAATTCATTAACAACAAGCATCGCCGTTTTTGGGCGAAAATTGTTGGCTGGCGATACTACAAGACGCGCACCAAGACCAGTTAAATTAGGCCATTTAACTTCATTCACTTTATAGTCTCCTACTTGGTCACATAGCATGATCCAAGACTTTAAAACGACTCTTACGAGTACTTATATGTGCTTATATTAAACTAAAAAATTAACTTTGAGGGAGGGTTTAGGCGTTATTCTTTAAAATAGTATATACCGAGTAAATAGCACTGTTTAAATACCTATCATTTTTAATAAAACCATCTAAAACCGTGCACTATTCTTTCTTTTTTTATAAATAAAAATGCCACCGTATAGGTGACATCTTGCTTAAAGCTGATGGTTACATTTTAACAAATTCGTTTTTAGCGAGTTCGTCTGGTTGGGTGCCATCTTCTACACCTACAATAATTCCAGTACCACGAATAAAGTAGCCACTATTATTCGGATATTGGACCAAGGTAACATTATGCTCAAGGTTACTTTCTAAAAAGGTAGTGCCGTATCCCCAAAACTTATTTAATCCTTGCCATGGAGCATCCTTAATATAATTGTTTTGGGCATATTGAATGGTGTATTGACCAATTGGAAGAGATATATTGACAGTTTGCTTTTTGGGTACCTGAACAACGGCTCGTAACCTTTTAGTGGCCTTATCTCGAATGATAAACACAGTATCAACATTTTGAGATTCCATTGAAACAGGACCAAAATGTTGTGTGTTTTCCATACTGGAAACATTAATCACTTCTTTTTTAAATGGCATGGCTGCACTATTGGCTACCATTTTTTGATGTTCAGCATAGTCTTTTGCCATTTGTAGACCGTTTTCAGGTTCATTCGGTTGGCCTGGATTGGCTGACTCTACTGATTGAGCTTGTTTCGATATTGCCCGTGTAGCACTTTGAGCAAAGAGATCGACCAATCCGAAATGATTAGCCACAGATATAATTGCAACTGCTAGACCAAAACCAGCAAATTGCTTTGGAATTGCTATTGCCATAGTGCCCCCTGATTCCATTTATAAGATTTAAATAAAAAAAAGATGCCACCCACAGGGGATAGCATCCAAGATCTCAAAATTGCTTATAGTGCCAATTCAGGATCGCTATTCTTTTGTTTGCTTAATTCTGGATCTGCTTGTACTTCAATGTTGGTCATGAGCTTAGTCCAATATTCATCGTATTCAGCTTGTGACATCTCATTAATGACTTCATTCCATTTAACTAGGTTCTCATGTTGATCTGTACCCGGTTGGAAGAAGTGCATTGCATTTCTGACATACTGCTGATGATCAGCAAAACGCAGTTCAGCAATATTTTCCTGAATATAGTCCAGGCCTTTCACCGTAAATTCGCGAATCTCCTTCATGATTGCATCTTTTTCTATACCATGCGGTTGAGTTACAGAAGATGAACCACCTTCAGGACATGGGTAAACAAGCCAATCATTACGCAAGTTCATTTCTGCTAAGGTCACTTGTAAGTACTGCTCACCACTACGGGCAAACATTTCATGTGCGGTCGTCCAATACGGCTTCTTAGCACTTGTTAAGCCCTCTAATACCATCGCATTTTTGTAGAAATCAGTTTTTAGCTGAGATTGATTAGTTGATGTTAAGCGATCGTTCGTCTGTAAGCTTAAAGAAATTAACTTTAAGTGTTCATCTGACAATGGTTTAGGGCTGTTTTCTTTGATGAAGTCGAGTGCACATATCGCAAACTGACTACGCAACATTTGTCGATAATCACGGAATACAACTGATCTAAAGACTGTACTGTTCGCTGCACCAAGTACTTGCGCTGCAAAGACACGATCATGATCAATTTCAGAACGAGATTGCGAGATATATTTGTTGAGCTCAGTCCGTGGGATTGGATACTCATTTTCAGACAAGAACTTATGCAAGCCTTGGGCAACGTGCATATAACGTCTATGTTGTATGGCGTCCTTTTGGAAAAGTTCAGGATCTTCATGACGATTAGCGAAGTTAATCAATGAAGATAGTTCAGTATGCAACTTGCCACGTTCCGCAATAAACGTATTAATTTTCTCTTTTATGCTGTCTCTATCTGGCGTAAACAAATCAACAATGTCAGGTTGATCTACCAATGTTTTATCCAAAATCGTTTTGATGCTGGTTTCATAAAACTTGACTTGATTCTCAAGATTCGTGCGAAGTACTTCTATCGAGTCATCCTTTTTCATTGGCAAGTAATACATCGCTTGATTTACTTTGGCTGCAGCTTGCAACAAATCTTGGTTAATGTTGGCATACTTCTCAGACTTAATGTTATTCAATTCTGCAAAACGAGTTAGATAAGGCTGTACGTTTTCCATCATCATTTTTGGTTGATTGCGTGTCATCGCACTAAAAATGAGATGGTCATAGGCATGGAAAAATTCATGACCAAACGAGCCAAAACCTGAATTCTTGGTTAAGTTAATCACACGGTTAGATGGCTCGTAATGTGCCATCGCAGCGGAACGTCCACGCGAACCAAAAGCAACACCCAACATACCGTTAAAGCCAACAAATTTCGGATCTATATCAAGTGCCTTAGCAAGAGCGAAACAACCGTCATATGCGTTATTTAATGCGATTTGACGATCGCTCTGGTTCAAGTACTCGCCAAACTCTACGGCTTTAAATCCAAAGGTCGCTTGCAAGGTATGTGCTGTAACATCTTGGCCATTACGTGAAGCAATGTTTTCCGTCACAACCACATCACTGAGCTTGAATGCCTTACGCATAGTACGAGGCTTAGCATACTCTTTGAATAGGGCATCTAAGGTACTCGCCGTGTCATCTACAATGTTCGATACATTCTTTTCAGATAACGAGACTTCTTGAGTATCATCATTCTCTGCAGTTGCGTCTTTGGTTTTTTTAGCAGTTAACAGATCCATTACTTGTTCAGATAGACCAGCATCAGATCTGCTAAATAGCGTACTCGAATCTATAATGTTGCCACTTCTAAAAGTAACAGTCGCTTTTACTTTGTCTTGGAACGGTTTGGCATCAATCGCACTACGTATTTTTTTATAGATAGAGTAGGTGCCTTTAACTGGCGGTAACTCTTTCCGTAAATGATGAAGTGCTTCAGTGAGCGTTTTACGTGCTTCACTACTATCGGTTTTCGCCAATTCAGAACTAATAATCATGTCAGTGGCAGCATATTCAGCATAGCTTTCTACCAATGAAAATAATGACCGATCTAATGATTTAAACGCCGTGAACAGATCTTTGTCTTCATTCAAACGAACGTATAAATCACATGCATTAGGAATAAATTCACGAACTGTTTTTGCTTCCATTAAAGCATCACGCATACTTAAAACAGCGTCATAGTATCCAGCACCTACTTTTTTAAACTGTTCTTCAGTGGCATTTTCAAGCGGATAACGTGGCTGATCATTCGTCATCTTGCGTACAGCGTCAGTCAGCAAGTGAATGTAAATATCTCGACCAGCTTCTTTTGCTTGTAAAACCGATTCCTTTTTCCAAATTTTGTCACGCGTAATTAGGTTTTTGACTTGCAAAAGCGACATATCTTGAATCTGACTGAGCGATAAACGTGGACCATACAGATCCTTTTTCGCACCAGGCATTTTCATACCCGTATCTTCAATAAGTCCAACTTCAGAACGTGACTCAGTGGCTTTCGGTTTGGTTGTTTTTGGCTCTTTTGGTGCTTCAGCTTCAGGCTTACCCTCAGACTCAAACAGTGATGTTTGCTCTGGAGCAACTGGCTCAGTCGGCTCTACAACTTCTACCGTTGCTTCCTGTACTTCTGGTTCAGTAGGCTTTTGAACTTCAGGTTCAGTTACGATCGGTTCTTCAACCAATGGTTCTTGGGCAACTTCTACAACAGGTGCGCTTTGAACCATATGTTCAGGTTTATATACTTGATCGCGAGACTTAAATAATTCTGCTTTTTTGAATGATTTTGCAAAATCAGTAATTAAGAAGTTCTTAGAGTTCGGGTGCTTTGGCGTAGGAAGAATTTTATAGCCTTGATCAACAAATTGCTGATGTTCGGCATTATTCACAATGGCCAGTTTTAACGGAGATTGATCATCGGCAACTTTAATCGCGAGATCGAACCGGTCTTTAGATTCAAGTAGCTTTTCACCAAAGGTAAAATCAATTTTATTGACCAATGTTGAAATATTAACAGCCACAATCTCATTAAGGCCTTTAACATCAATATTTTCAAAACCGGGTGATAATGGCACCTTGATTGTCTGCAGTATGTTTTCACGTAACCCAAGATCATTTAATACTTGGTCCACAAGATGCGCTTTTATCCCGTTTAACTGGAAGTCTTTAAACAATCCACCACGCTCGTTGAATTTAGCAAACTGCTCAACATTATCAAAAACCCGTAATTGATCATGCTGTAAAACTGGTGTGTCTTTATCTATGACAGAAATCACTAAATCAGCACCGTCATTGGCCACAATAATTTTGGAGCCGTTTTCAAACGCTTGATCCATTTCTTTTTGATGGATGTAGTCGGTAAAGACGTTCATCAAATCAACATTGGTCATCACATCATTGCTTTTCACAAAATCGATTAGATCTTGTTTCGCCGTTGGATCGATGTATTGATTATCGGCATCACGCAAAGTTAATGCCTTGTAATCGTCCAACTCAGGGTTAAACAATACCTTTTCTTTAAGGTGTAGGTTTTCGATCGACTGGAAGATCTGATAGCGTTTTTCTAATGAGTCGATCAAGTACTGCATTTGCTCTTGCGTACTTAAAACTGAATCATTGCTAAGCGTCAAAGCTTTAAACAGCGCCTTATCGTCTGCAGCTAAGTCATTCAGACTTGATTTAACGATTAAGCGATCGGTAGACGGAATCTGTTCACCGCTGAAATATAAGTTAATCGCACCGTGCTTTTGTTCATCAGCTGGTGAAACCGTGAGATAAAAATTTATCTCAGGAAACTCAAACTCTTTGATACGTTCTGGATTGGTGATAATGCTTAAAAGAGATCCCGTTTTTGTCTCGAGAGATTTATTTTTTAGTGCCGTCCATTCTTCAATAGAACGATTTTCAAATGACTGCAGTAGGGCAGAATTGATTAAATCACGGTTGAGGTTAAATCCATTCTTGAGTGAGTCTGGAGTCGATTGTAATGCTTCAAGCACAAGCCCATGTTTAAAGAGATTGCCAAAGTCATTTTCACTGTTAACATCGGTCTTTTCAAGTGGCAAGAAACTTGATGCATGCTCATAGACATTCTTAACTTCAATATCAAGCTTTAAGCCTTTTTCATATTTCGGTACCGCTTCCTTGGTCAAAATACGATTAAGAATTACATTCTTAAGGTCATCATAGGTCAGCTTGTTTTTGCTGATCGGATTAGAGCTCAGGATATGTTCAAACGAAGAAGCACCATTAATCATAATGGTTTTTTGCTTTTGTAATGAACTAACCTTTTGACCTAGATCCATCGGCAGTAAGCGAATGAAGTTCTGATCAGATGCTATCGTACTGCTATACACCGCCAAAGAACGTGCGCTAACTTCAGGCTCAACCATCAAAGCGTTACCTTCAGCTAGGTAGGTTTTTACCGCTTCTTCAGTCAACGTGACGACATTTTCAATTTTCGAGTCTTTTGGCGCCGTGACTTCATTGTAGGTCGGTGTTAGATAACCTAGTGCCATCAAAATATGCTTGTGCTCATTATTAATAATGGCAGTAACCGCTTCAGATTTAGACTCTTCACCCACGGCATTTTGATAAAAGTCTTGTAGATAGCGCTTATACGCCATACTTACCGCGACCTTTTTATTTAAGGCAAAAAGCTGTTCTTGTGTATTTGAGTTGAAGTGGTCTTTATGTATCACCTTAGGCAGATAGTTTTGAAAGCTGTCTACCACATAGATTTCATCTTTTTCGAGTGTTTCTTTTAAAGACAAAACTTCATTGGTCGCAGCAAAAACAATCGCGTTGGCCAGTGCATTACCAGGATTCGTGCGTACACGTAATTCCTCATTTATCGCATGATTGAGTTGCGACCTAATATCAGGTAATCGGTTAAGGATAGGGGAGTCAGGATTGTTGCCAATATTGCTACTCAGCTCAGAAAGCACATGAGCCACATCGATACGCTTATTAAAACCCTTGTAGTTACCGTCCTGTTCTAACAGGTTATAGAATCGCTCTAAGCTTTCATCCGATAAATATTGTGATGCAATGCTATGGGCATCACCATCACCAAGCGCCGTAAATTGGCTATTAATACTATGCAGTTGTTGAAGAATACGAGGCATTTGCTGATGAAATGAAAAGTAGTTTTTACCTACATTTTCAGCACTGGTCGCAATCATGTCCTCAATACTGTTATCCAGCACTGATACAGCATTCGAGAACACCATATCGTTAAAATCTGGCATTGCAGATTCTTGAGATGGTGAATATCCCAAAATAGAATATTCAAACTTTTCGACTGCAGATAACTCTTGATCTTGTTCATCATAATAATGAACCACATCAAACTGGTTAACAGCTTCATTCCAAAGCCCGTTAGGTTCTTCACCTAGATCAACGTTGAAATGATAAATGTCAATGTCATTTGAGGTGTGAGTAGCTTCAAACTCGTTCGCCTCATCCAATAGACGTTGCATTTCATCTTGCAATTCATCATCGGTGACAACGCTTTGTAGGAAGTTATCCAGATCCGTGCCGTATTCTTCACGGTCTATCACTGAATCAAAAAAACTATCATAAAGATTGTTCAGACGCGTAGAAGCAATGTTTAACTGACTTAATGCCAATTCCATTTCATAAGCTTGATCGTCATAGGCTTGCTGATCCAAAACATACGCATTTTCAGTAGCAACAGCGACTTGAATCGCAACCGCTTTTTCAATACGCTCACTGATGGTATGTGTTGCTTTCGCTTCAACAATCGCTTGACGTTCTTCTTTGAGCTTTGCAATTTTTTGTAGGTATTCTTGCTTAATTTTTCGCATTAAAGCGAGTTTAGTCAAAGAGTCCTTAATGACTGGTTCTGGAATGTTCGGCTTAAACTTGGTGTGTCTAAAAAAGTGATCAATTCGATTGAACAAACGTTTTACTGGAACCTTAGGTTCAGGCGGTATGGTTTGCTTAATTTGATTGAGATCCAAGCTTTCTAAACTTGTACCGATGTCATCCAAACTTTCATAAATTAATTCACGATCAAAACTGCTATCACCAATTGAGTAGGGATCAAATGTTCTTAAATTATTAATATTATTTTGAACGCTTTGGATCAGGTCCTTAATCTTATCGGCAAGGTCGAATTCTTCTACATCTAAAGTTTGGTTGTTGTATTCCCAAACTTTCCAATCATTGTCCACCAGCTGTAACGCAGTTGTTTCTATACCAAATGGTGCCAATGCTGACGGGATGCTGTTTTCTTCGTATGAATACAAACAGTCATTGATTTTCGTGACTAAGGTTTGAAGCTTGATCAATCCTTGGTGATTAACGGCATGATCATCCGATCTAAGCGCATTCACAATTGGATCAATGCTCGTATTCAGCCCCTTATTCAGCTCTCGAATATCAATAAATTGCTTCGGTAAGCTGTTATACGCTGGCCATGCTGGATGTGAAGATATTTTATAATTGGTCAGCTCAGGAATTTGCGTAATATCTTTTAGGGCAAGTACTTCACCGCCTGAATTAACCGAAATCACTAGCTGTTTGCTTAGTTCAATAGGCTCTATCGTATCTTCTATGAGTCCAGCATTTAGCGCTGCTTCTTTATCAACATAATAACGAGTCAGTGTTTTATCTGCTTGGTACCCGTAATGGTCTAAATCAGCCAACGGCAATGGATCTACGGACTGCAGTAATGTCGGTAGCTTATTCCAGCCTAAATCTGCTTTATTGAATTGTTTAACCGCACCCATAATGGTTGTATTTGGGGCAAACGGTTTTTGCTGTTTTGCTTGGTAAAGCACAACGGACTTTTGATTATTGAGTTCAAATAGGGATTGCCACTGGTTTTTTTCAGCACTACTCATTGGGTTTTGCAGATATATATCTGACATATCCATTTCAATGAGGTCATTTTTAGAGTCGTAAGGAAAAACAGATTTTATGTCAGCAAGAGAGAGACTATCTTGCGAACTCTTATACATAAAACTAAGGTCGTTATTTTGCTCATTGGTGATATAAACAAACTTTCCAGTCTGTTTTAAACCTGTTAAGAAGCTGTTTAAGGATGTGTTCAACTTTTTCTCTAAAAGCTCAACATCTTTAATCTTAATAATGGCTGCTTGGTTTCTTAAATCAGTTTTAGGGGTTACTACAAGTTGAGCGCCAAAGCTACTCAGATCCAACCATTTCTTTTTAGTTGACATATAAACTCCATGGCAATATGTATAAGCATCTTTTAATTAAAATATCAAAGCACCATCGGTTACTTTTGAACGGTATATACTAAAGATTATAAGAGAATTTATATAAAGAAACTATCTAAAAGGGTTTTAAACAAAGAAAGGGATGGCTTAAAACCATCCCTTTTTTTTAAGTTTTTTTCATTATCAGCCTGATAATGAAAAAATCAGGCTATTTACTTGCCATTGCTTGTGAAAGTGCAATCCTACGAATGTTACCCGTAGACTTAGAACGATCAGTCACTTCAATTGAGCCGTCAGTTAATTTGCTTTCAGCAGAAACTAGCGCAGCCAATACCGCTTCTTTACGTTCATTTGACTTGTATTGTTGATATTGCAAGTTCAAGCGTTCAGTACTTTGAATTAAACCATCGACCATCAAACCACGTTCATCTTTAATCGCTTGTGATTTAGCAAAGTCTTTGTAATCTTGCCCTGAACCTAAATAACGAGAGACACTTTTTTCCAAGTGTTGCATCGGTGCAAGTTTGGTACTTGAATCATGACTATTGGTACCACCACCAGCAACAGGGGAGTATTGCGCTTGAATTGCTTTCAAAGAGGTAATTGCTGGAGAAGTTAAAGCATCTTTCGCCAGTTTAGCCATCACATAATCTTGACCAGCAGATGTTTTCGCAATTCTACCGTCAATTGGAGCATCAGGTAGACCAACCATGTTGTTGATCAATGCATTTTGAGCACGAGCCATCGCCGTGTCTGGCGCTGCAGTCGTGAATAAAGTTGAAGCTTGTAAACTTAGACCAGCATTTTCACCAGCAGCACCACATAGTCCAGACGCAGCCTGAGAAGTGGTACAAAACTCATTATGAGCTTGTAACATAGCTTCTTGTGCTTTGTGAGGGTTCATGTAGACACCAGGCGCAGCAACCACTTCAGAGCCAACTTTATTTAAAATTGAACTATCAGCAGATTTATTGTCTTGTTGAGCTTGTTCACGATCGCCTAAAACTTCACACGCTTTAAATGCTTGGCCATGTGCACCAAACTCAAATTGAGCTTTTTTCATTTGCTCACTTTGTTTAACAGCTTGGTACGCCGTTACAAGACTTTGTGCGTTTTTATGTGCGTTATCTGAAATACCTTGAGCAGATACAGCCTCTTGTTTCGTCAGGATCTTAATCGCTGCCGTCACATCATCTTGTTGCTTTTTAATGCCCAAAGATAAGTTTGTGTCCAACGCACGTAACGCAGCGCTTTCCACCGCATCAGCCTGTTGAATAAGCATATTCAAGGTATTTACTGCCATCGGGTTGCCCACGGAAGCACAGTAATAAGCAGATGCAGAACCGCTAATAATGGCGAGGGTTAAACCGAGTGCACTAATTTTTGAACGAGAGCCGTGCGCTTGTGGCGCTTTCATAACTTTACGTGATGTTCTTTTCGGAGTACGCATTATTTAGTCTCCTTAAAATTGAGGCATAGTTTGTGAAAGCTTAACTTTCACTGACTGGCCGTATTTCGTTTTCACATCATCTTTTATCGGCTGAGATTTCGCTAAAAGTAATGCAGACAATAAACCTTCTTCACGCAAACTTTGCTTGTAAGTTTGAAGATCTAAATAAACAGAAACACCGTTAATGATATTGGCTTCTTTAAGTAGACCGCGTGGATCTTGCATCGCCATCGCCATTTGCCATTTTTTAGCTTCAGGACCACCGTAGTAACGTGCGATTGTTTGGTCGATCAAATCGTTGGCAGACACCATTTTGCCGTCAATATCTTTGAATGATTTTGTATTTTGCGCGTCAATAACCGCCAAGCTATACGCTGGCATAGCAAGTAAAGCTGTTTTTTGGTTTGTTGCTTGCAAATAATCTCGACCAGCTGGAGTACGTGCCGTTGCATTAGACAATGATTTATCTGGTGTACCTAAAATGTTTTCACGCACGTAATGTCTTGCAAGAGCTTCTTTTGAACCAGGTGCAACAGACTTAAACAGTAGGGAAGCATTGGTATCGCCACCCGGTAATTTAGACAACGTACATTGACCAGCTTGTGCTTCAGCAACCGTACAGAATTCAGCTTTATGCACGTTTAGGCGTTGATTAATCACTTCCTGTTGAGAGCCAACTAATTTACCGCCGACTTGAGAAGTTTGAGTCGCCATATCAGCTGCTTGATCAATCACTTGACCAGATGCACTCGACATATTTGTATTTTCAGCCAAAACCTCACAAGACTTAAAGCCTTGACCAGTATTGGCGCCATAAGCAAATTGTGCTTTTTTCATGGTATCTGACTGTAAAAGCGCTTGAATACCAGAGGCAATAGTTTGGGTGTTTTTAGTTGTCGCATCGGTAATTTGGTTAGCAGCTTGCGCCTTTTGCTTCACCGCAACTTTAAGCGCTGCAACGATGTTTTCAGTCGAATCATCTAACTTTCTACGGGTACTTTGAGATACTTGTTGAATATCATTTGCTTGGTTGCTTGCATGCTTAGGAATCTGAGAAGACATCTCGCTCATAATCGTACCCAAACCAACCGTAGCCCATTCAGCAAAAACAGGACTACTAATCACCAAAGTTGCACCTAAAATGACAGGTACAAACTTTGATTTTCCTTTAGGCTGTCTTAAAGTATTTTTACGCTTTCTCATAGTCATTACTCAAAGAATTTGGCTGAAGCATTGGAGTTTGGTGTAGTGCGTTGCATCACATTATTAGCCACCGAATAGTTAGCCAGTGATGAAAGAGTACTTCCAGCCATGTATTTATTTTGAAAATCAACGCAAGTTGATGAAGAGCATTCCATCAATCCGACTGGAACAACGTTGTTAGATGCAATTGACGAGTAGTTCAATGCAACAGTCGCTTGCTGTTCAGAAAGTCGAGAACGAGAAAAAACAAAAGCAGTATCAATGTCGCCATACTGCAGACCATTTGGAATCAAATTACAGACACCCATTTTTGCTTCTTCTACGCCACACGAGGTCGCCAAGTGAAACGCATATGGTGAGGTTGCTTCATCTGTTGAATTTGAGAAAAGTTTCCCTGAAACATCTTGCATGTATTTAGAAACGTTAAAGTCTTTTAAGTTTCTATTGAGATCGGTTTGTTCACGTTCTTCAAGAGCCGTACAAAAAGCTGAATCAGGGAGGGCAGCATTCGTACCAGAATTTAAAATCGCTTTTTTGATCTCAATATTTTTATCGACACTTTGAATACCAGCAACGATCATTTCTGAATCACGCGTTTGGTTATCAACAATTTGATTTGCACTGACCGCTGTTTGTTGAGTAGATACACGCACAGCAGAACGTACCATCAATTGCTGAGCTTGTATTGCAAGCTCAGAAAGGATAGTGCCAAGACTAAAAGCATTGGTAAAAAGTGGTACGGATAATAGACCAACCGTTAAAGTACCCACCGCAATTGCTTTAACAGGTGAAAACTGATTAACAGTAATTCTTCTTTTACGCAGATTATTTCTATTTTTCATACCACCCCCAACTTAAGAGAAAAAGTCTTTAATTGATTGGGTGACAGAAGTAGATTCTGAACTTGAAGTTTTTGCGTTAGACGGTGTGCTAGTACTGGTTTTTTGATCAGTTGAATAAGAAACTGGACTAGTCGAGCTACTACCATTGATTGTATAAGTATCTCCACCCTCAAAAGCACCGCTAGGCATAACTAGACCAGGATCAAGTTTACCAAGTTGACCATTCACAGCAGTACCAAGCGCACCCGATACATCAGTATATTGACCAGCTTTGTTGATTTCACCTATAACATCATTCAATGGACCAACAAGTTCAGTACTTGCAGTTTTCATTGCGTCACACGCTTTTTTAGTCGCGTAATCGACAACCATTTGTTGCGCTGCATTGATGATTGTATCAAGTGATGGAATAGTCACAGAAAGGTCAATGATTTTACCGATGTCAGCAAAACAGCCACCTTGACTAGCTGGACTGAACATTTTGTTAATATCGATTGGACGACCCCAAACCGTCATTTGTAGATCTAAGTTGTCTTTAACGACTTTACCGATCCCATCAGTTGCACATGATTCAATATTGGTTTGAATGTTTTGAGCAGCTGCTTGTTCACCTTTTTTAACCGCCATGAAGTTGTTTTCAGCAGCAGTAGAGTTGAATGACGAATTAGAACTGGTAGACGAATAATATCCGCTATTTGAATTCGACAAAGGCGTATCACCACCAGAGCTACTTGCAATGGTCGATGATGTTGCGATGTTTAAGTTACCCATGTTTTGAGTATTACTGGTAACAGAAGCAACGGAACTTTGTTGAACTGCAATAGCACTTGAACACCCAATAACGGTAGCAACAAAAATGCTTAAAGCACTTTTAGTTTTAAAAGCTGGCTTAACATTTTGTAGATTAGGGTTAGTCCTTAAAGTCTTGCCCCGAACTTGTTGTAGCCTTTTAGCTTTCTTGTGATTGTTACGCATATCTAGCCCTTTAAAAGAGTTATGATTAATGTTTTTTAGAAGCAAGTTCGCAAAGCACTACAACATCTTTTACTACAGCTTCACTACTTAAATATAAGGTAGCTATAAGGTGTTTTAACTCATATATCCTTTTAGCGAACTTATATATAGAATCATAATACCATTCTTCACCATATTGTAGTATATACTTCTCATTGGTTAAACATAGTTTTATGAATTCTTTTAAAATAGGACGCTTAAAAATAATAGCTGTCGTAATATATATAAACTGAGTACTAACCAAACACATTAAAGTATTAATTAGCTCTACTTCCTCTTTTAAGCATTCCTGTAAAACCGATGGCTTTAGGGTTTTAGAAAAACCTTCCTCAGTCACAATATCTTTTAAAAAACCTGAATCCGAGTACTTATTTTTCAGAAAATTACTTAATTCATGCACGTTCTTTAAGTAAATATTGATCTGATCTTTAGACGCAGTTTTGAAATGTTCCTCTACACGTTTTGGATCGTTTAACGTGATGTCGAGCATTTCAGATTCATTATTTTTTTGATTTAAAAGCACAAAAGCGGTGAAGCTGGTAACTTTGCGTGTTTCGCCAAGATAGCCACTACTGCAAGCATTCAAAAAAACAAGGCAATGCTGTTCAGTAAGATACAAGCCGTATTCTTTTGGTGTACCTGGTTCAAAGAAATTGAGTGAACGCTTATCAAAATGAAAAGTGTTCTCTAAGGTCTGACAAAAGTAGTTAATAGAGTGTACAAAAGCTTCTGGTACAAAGGTTGTAGGCTCTTGAGACAATGCTATGTTTTGGCTTTCTATGCTCATTCCCACGATTTAGTCCTCTTTGAGAGGTAGGGCGTAATAGCCCATTTGACTTAAAACACGTAAAGGAATATCAAAGTTAAGACTTTGCGTTAGACCAGATTTAGGGTTAAAGGTTTTAGCTGAAGCTATAAACAAAGTTTGCTCATTAATAAACACTTGAATGCTATTCGTGACTTTTTGTTCATCAAGTATGACGCCACATACAATATCTAATTTCACATCAAACGTATAAGCATCCATTTGAACGTCTATTGATTCCCAATCGATCGTCATGAACAAGTTTTGGTTTTCAAATTCCAAATTACCTTCTTCAAGAGCTTTATGGATTAATCCCTTTTCTAATAATTCCAAGTAAAACGCATGTAAAGGCGTTGCATCTGCAAAACCATGAGGATTAAACGGCGTTCTTGTCGGTTCAGTGATTTTAGTTTGAATCATGTTTAACTCCATTAAAGGGTATTTAGATTCTATCTTAAAACACCCTAAATGTTTTTATTTAAAATTAATTAAAACCCATTGCTATAAGTTGAAGCGCTTTCTTTAGTTTTAACGTTTTCAAGATTGCTTTGCGTAATAGTATCTTTGTAATGCTGACTAAACGTATTTTTACCCGTTTCGTTTATGTTCTTAAGCTCATTTTTAATGACCTTAAGATAGTCTTGATATTTTGGTGACTGTTCTACATAAACTTCGGTCGCTGCAATTGAGAACATGTTCTTATCATTGGTTGCGATCGGAAATAGGGCAGTATAGGAAGCATCTTGCTTGAGCTGGTCTACAGTTGTTTGTTGCTCAATGATCTTCGCCTGATAGTCCAACAATGTTTTATTGATATTTTCATGACTATGGATAACGAAATTCAACTGTCTGTCATTCGGACGTTCAAGGGTAAACGGCTGATCGATACCAGAAAGCTTATTACAGATCTCCATATTGTATCGGTAGGCTTCAAACGAGTCTGAAAAGTGATTAAAGTCTTTTCGGAGAGCATTATTGTTTTCTAAGTCTTGCTGAAAGTCTTGAAAGCATTGCAATACATATTCATCTTCATTTTTCTCAACGAATAATTGAGCGATGTTGGAGCACTGGTGCCGTTCGCAGAGATCCGCAAGCTTTTGAATGCTTTTAACCTCATTTTTCTTTTCTAAGATGTTGCGTAAATGTAGCTGAGTTGCCCGATACTCTTGCATCAACATATTGTGATGCTCGACAAATAGCTCATAATCGCTTTTAAGGTACGGACTGGCACCTTCAATCTCACGCTCTACCTTTTCATGCTTAGAGTTGGTTTGAACACGCTCACGCGTGGTATTCACTGTATTTTGACCAAAACCACCTAAGATTTTATCAAAAGCAATCATCGCATCGATGTCGCCAGTTACGTTTTTATAGAAATCCATGATTAACGCCCCAATGTTTGATCATTGTCATGATCGTTTCTACGTGCGACTTCTAAATCTATATGCTTATCAAGGTCACTCAAAAATTGAGATGTCGTATTTTTCTCAAGCTTTACTTGGTCTAAGTAGTTTTTAGTATTGAGATTCAAACCATCTTGGAGCGCTTCTAAGCGTAGGCCAGTTTTATCAAAATCAGCTTCAAGGATCTGATTCACTTCTTTGATTTTTTCCATGTCTTGCTGTTCTAGACGGTGTAACTTCACATCCTCATGAATCGCAGCGATATAGTGATCGGTTAAGATCTCTTGCTTTAAGTGCTGAAGCGCAATTTCCACGTTTCCTGTTTCGGCAATCACGGCGTTGAAGCTGTCAAAGATTTGACCTGTTTCAGCCGAGTTTCTAAATTCAACAATACGAGGCTCAACACTATTAAGGTTTACAAACTTGGCATCACCATACGCAGTAGGTAGTACTAGATGATCATCCATACATTCAAAAAGTTGCTTATATTCAGCATTCATAAGATTTGATGCTGCTTGAAGCTTTAAATCTTGTTGTAACGTGTCTAGGCGTTGGTTGAGATGTAGAAAGCTTTGAACATACATCTCGTTTTGAGAGTTTTCAGGCGCAACAACGGTTGAGGCCATACCTTTAACAACATTTTTCAGTTGCGTATTTTGAATCTGATCAGCAATTTGATTAAGCGCGTTAATGTGATCGGCTTTCACAAGGTTATTGTTTTTCAGTTGTTCAATAAATTGATTTTGTTCAATCACTTTTTCACTTTCCTTTTCGCTGAATAACGAATCTTTAATTTGTTGTTTCACCTGGTCCAAGTTAGAGAAGAGGTGAAGTACTTCTTGTTCATTGCTGTTATTGACTGCATTTAGCAATGTAACAAACACATCATGGCTGATTAGTTGTTGCTGATTATTTTCCGCATTCTGAAATTCAGCAATTTGGCTACGGCTAATGACTTCAACACCAACATCATTGATATAGCTTGCACCAATCGGGGAGAGTTGATTATCTGGAGCTTTTACGGCGTAGTACTCGCCTGATTTGCCATCATCTTTGGCGCATAGACCAATATATGTATTGCCATCTTGCGTAATGATTTTTGAACCGATGCTATTGAGTGCTGCAGAGGGTTGTAACGTACTCAAGGTTTGAATCAATTCTTTTTCGCGATTTTGATGAATTGCATTACTTACTGCTTGGTAAACTTCAGGATCTAAATAAGTCACCTGATTGGCAGATTCTTCATTGAGCGCCGTGACAGTATTCCACTCTAAAATATCTTTACGCGGTATCGTTGTAATACCGGCATTAATAATATCTTCCGTGGTAATTTGACGATCAAGGTTGGTAATGGCCACGGCGTTGTATTCGGGTGCAATTGATTTATGACCTTCCGAATCTGAAGTCAGTACCACGAATTGACCGTAATCCGTTTTCACCATAGCACCTACAACACTGAGCTTGCCTTCCAAAATCTTTTTTGAAAGTTCAAGTTCACGTTCGGCAGATCTGGCGTAAGTATTAGTCTGTTCTGCAGTATTGTTGATGGTATCGGCTTTGAGCTTGTCTAAGTATTCGCTTGAAAATTTACCAAGCGCATTTAACTCGTCTATCGGCTCGACAGACTCCAGCTCATACAGTGGAACGGTAGAGGATTCATTCACGATGTCTTTAAGATAAAGCACATCTTTTTCAGTGATATTTTCGAGATCTTCAATCACCGAAAGAGGCACAACGATCGCACGTTTATCCAGATTATCGGAAGCTATATCCAAAACAACCATATTGGTTTGGGTTGTTTCATCTTCATAAACCATACCGACAAACTGTTCAATTTCAGCATAAGAAACATTGTTGTGACGGTCTTTAAAGAATGCTTCTAAGTCAGAATCATGATCAACATAAATACTGTCATAAGGGTTCATTGGTTTACCGTCATTGTTTTGGTCTTGGCTTTGCGGTGCTGATTGAGTTGCCGACTGTTCTGCAGTATTGCCTTTAAACTTACCCAAAAGGTTTGAAAGTTTAGATTTGACTTTCTTTACTTGATCCGAAATTATTTGACCTGATTGATAGGCACGTTGAATAAACTGATCTTTGTATGAAGCTTTGGCTTCTTCAGTCATTTGTTCTGGATCTTGCCCTAATGGATATTCGGCACCAAGGAACATACGTGCTTGTTCTAAGTACTGAGAACAAATGGGTTCAAAAAAGCGACCTTCAAACTCATGGATCTTTTCAGACTTAATGCCTTCATGCAGTTCTTCAATTGAGAGAAACGTTACTTTGTCTTCAATCGCTTCTAAATAGAACGGCGTAATCGGGGTAGGTGCATCGCTACCTTCCACTTGAGGCGGTAAATCTGCTTCTTTAACTAGTTTGATAAATGGGGTAGAGGATTCAACACCTTCGACAGAATCCTTACCGACTACATCAATCACGATGTATTGTTCACCGTCAATGGCATAGACTTTACCGACATTTAGATCGAATTCTTCTAAGGTAACGCCGTCACGGTCTTTATTCAGTTGAGTGGTATATGGATCGTTTAAAAGAGGCAACATTTGCTCTTTAGAGATCGGTTTTAAAATATCGGCATTCTTACCAAGTTCAGTCAATTTTGATTTATCGGCTGTATTGGCAAGCTGTTCGGGTTGTTGTGCGTCTGGATGGTTACTTTTAACGGTAACATCAGGATTGATTGGTTTATCCCAAATGTTTTTCAGGTTATCAAGGCTTTTGTTCTTGTTGAACATGGCCATAATCGCTGCAATGATCAACTTGATTGTTTTCTTAACCAGTTCAATCATGACTGCAATCATTTTTGCACTGAGCGCAGCGAGTTCATCAGCGACCGTTCGTGGATGGCCGTGGCTATTTTCACGCGCTAAAGGAGGACGTTCGTTACCTTCCTCATTTCGCATATCCTTAAAGCTTTTAGAGGCAACGCTACTTGCAGCCAAACTTGCTTTGTCTTGTGGACCACCAGCAATGTTTAATGTGCTCTTTGGTGTACCTTTTGGTGCATTCGGATCAGCTGATTCAACATCTTCCTTTACTGTCTCTTTAGTCTTCTGATTTTCTTTATGTTCTTTCAAAAGTAGAGCAGCTTGTAACTGGTCGCTATGTTCACGGGTTTCTAATAACTGAATTACTTCCTTGGTTAACGTGTCCGTATTGAATTCAAGATAGTGAATCTCAAGTTGTTCAAGTCGAGCAGCTGTATGGTCGCTATTCACACGCCATTGATCCATGACGATAGATTTTGGCACTAAGCCAAGTTCTTCAGCTTCAATCCCACGAATTAAGCAAAAGTCACGCACTTGGCGCATCAATGCGTTAATTTGGTTTTTATCGGTTAATTCACCTGAAAAATAGGTATTCGGTGCACCCGTAACTTCGTTGTAGATCTGCTGTTTTGCTTCACGCACGACTTGGTTTTGGTTAATCAGGCCTTCAATCGCGAATTGACGATTACTCAGGAAGTTGAGGGCATTTTCTTTAGTTGCACCCTTCAGGCTTAAACCATAGTAGGGCTGAGTGATAAAAGATTTTGTCTCAAAGTTAAAGAGGGTTTTTTCAGCCACTTGAACGGCTTCAAATGGATTCTCTTCTTTGGAAAGGAGGAAATCAGGATCATTGTCTGATAGGTATAATTTAGAGTCTGCAGTTGTATAAACACGGTCTTCAACTGGCAATGAACTGTTATTTTCAGCAATATTGCCTAATCCTTGGTCCAGTGCGTTTTTAGTCTGGATTTTATTCAGAGCCGCAATAAACTTAAGATCATCATCATTCTGCAGATCAAGCCCGATGTCTGCAAAGAATTCTAATTGACTGGCTGGCTCTCTTTGCTCAAGTGCATCAAATACTTTACCAATCAGAACAGGATCAAGTTCAGCTAAATCATTGACAGTGACAGCGGAAAGATCAAACGTGTTTTCAGGAATGATGGACCGTTCATTCTCGTAATTCGGGTAACTACTACGCTCATAATCACCTTCGTCAAAAAACATCGGTTCATCATCGTTCAACCGAGTATCTTCAAGAGGGGGAGCGTAATCATAATCTGGGTGCCCAGGAGGTACAGAGTTACCGCCCATAGGCTGATCATATTGTTCATACTGATCATACTGATCATACTGATTATTTTGATACCCATCATCTTGCATGACTGGCGGTTCTTCCATTAATGGAGGTTCAGATAGGGGATCATTGGGATATGGTTCAGACTGGTATTGTTGCGATTGATCTTGTGCAACATTGTTTTGTTGTGGCGTAGGCTGGATGGATTGAAATTCCACGCCGTCCAAACTTAAATCATCCCACTGTTCCAGGCCCTCATTGAAAGTTAATGATTGGCCGTCTTGCAGTTGATCAAGTGTTTGCTCGTCAAAATTATCTTGTTTAGGGCTTTGGTCCATATTTGATCCTTATGACAGGTGGCCTTCCTGGTTTTAAGAGTCCTTTTTAGAATCTGTATCAACATTCCAAATAAAGTCTTCTTTAAAGTCAGAATTAAAACCAGTTGTGATGTCTAATTCACTGTCAAAATCCACTAAATCTGAGTTATTAGAAGATTCCTCTAAGGGATTAGAGTTGCACATAAAATACCTGTATTTGTTTTTTAAAACGTCAATGTGATCGTCACGGATATGATACATGGTATATACGAACTAGACCACACGTAATTGTTATTCACGTATGGTCTGGTATATACCTTTTAAGGGAGGGTTTTAGAAAGATAATTGCTGGATTTCTTGATCGTTATCTAAGGTTTTACCCTTAGGTAACTCAGCCTTATAAGCTGGCTCTTCTGGAGGATTAAGCATACGGTTAATTTCATTTAAAAAGTAATCATTACCATCAGGAAGCTTAGATTTTAAATCCAAAAAGGCAGCTTCAATTTTGGTTGTACTGTCCAGCTCGTCAACAAAGCGTTCAACATCCTTGAGATCAAGCGCAAATCTAAACTCATTACGGCCTGGCTCAGTAAAGTGGATGTTCAACGATTCATCTGTTTTACCGCCTTTAGGATCATGGAATACGTTGGTATTCGACATAAAGCGATTGAACTGTTTTGCAACAGATTTCACCGTCACATTAAAGCAGTCTGACCCGTTGTAGTAGAACTCAATACTTGCTTTCTTGTACGGGAAATTAACCTTAGTACCCACATAGTTATTGCGGTTGAAATCAATGTTTACAGGCAATTGATTAAAGAAGTTCGCAATCTCTTTAACTTGCTTAAACGTCACTTGGTTTTCAAGAGAGCTTTCAAACAAGTCAGTTGGTGTATTTGATGGCAATAATAACGCACGGTTACGCATACCATCAGCATCGGTAAATATAACGGTTGAATGTCGTAGATCTAGTGAGCTGACAATCTTATGTGCCTTGAACATATTGCCCGTTAAGGTAATCGCTTGTCGTGTGACATCACCAGACGGCGCTTTCTCAAAATAGGTACGCGTATAACGGGAATAATTGTTTTGTTCAGTAAATAAGTTCACCAAGGGTTGACGATCCTCAACATGACGTCTATTCACATCAGCATAAGAATAAAATTCAGGATTGAAGCGTTTTAGGATAATACGTCCTTTTTCACTCACTGGAGCTACCCAATCCAAGTCTTGCTTGGCATTTTGCATGGTGTAATTGATCAGTGGAACTTTAAACGACTTCTTATCACCAGGGTAAACCAAATCAAGCTTAACCGCATTCGGTGTGATTGCACCTACACGTAACGGCGGTAGGTCTAGACGTAGCAAAGCACCTGTTTTGTGATCTGGCGTCACTTCATCATCAAAAAGACTAGGTTTTGAGATAAGGAACAATAACCCATGCGCTGAATGACCTTCTTTTTCGTTCCTTTCCATAGAACGAGCCAAGAATTTTAGATCCTGAACAATTCGATACATGCGATCAAAGTTAGAGGTCAAAATAGGATCATTGGCAAGATAAACCGCTTCAGCTACTTTTTCAAAAGCATCTGCAGAGTGATCATCAGGTTTACGAAATTGAATATCATCAATGTGTTTTACATTGGCTTCAACAACACCGAAATGATCAAATACTTCGTGTCGATAATCACGAATCACTTCACCACGCATTTGCCCATTTTTGAAAAATAACTTTTGCTTAGCAAAGCCTTCATATTTTTGGTACATCAATGCCTCAAAGTTATAGGCATAGTGTAGTAGTCCGTGTACCGTTTCATTGATGTTTTCATTGATACGTTTAAATTGACGCACCAGATAATCATCACTTTCTTTGAACATGAGTTTTAGATTGTCAGCACGTAATGGCTCAACATGTTCAATGTATTGCAGACCTTCAAAACGCACAGGTAGATCAAAGGTATTGATCTTGGCTGCTTCTGTTTCTGAAGTCACGGTAAAGAAGTTGTCCTTCACTTCAAACTCACGGACTTTTTTAGCTTTCCAGTCTAAAAAGTTGGTCTTGAGAGGGTTACGACCCAACAAGTCTAATTCACGGATCTTATCGTTATAGTCAACAACCAAGTCTTGATAAACCTGTTCTTGCTGACTAATCGGCATCAAAATCAGTTTAGATAGCAACTGGTTCACATGATAGTTTTGCGCCGTGCGATATGATGGTCCTTTTTCATCATCCGAAATATCAATATCAAGTGTGTTCGCCAAGTTTACGTTATTTTTTAAATAGTCCAACGCTACCCGGTTGCCAATGTAGTTGAGCATGTCAGGATAATCGTTTTCGTTAAACTTGGTTTCTGAGTTGGCAGAGACGTTCGCTGATAGGGTAGACAGTTTACGCATCATCATTAAGTGCATACGTGTTTCTGCTGGAATACCCGAATCTACTGTCGTCATAATCGGATGTGATTCTTCACCACGGCGACCCACACGACCGATCATCTGAATCGTATCGGTAGAGTTCTCAGGTTTTTGCAAGAAAAACAACTCACGTTGGCGCAAGTGATCCGATGGAATTGTAGGATCAGGGTTTTTGGCTGCATGTAGAGAAATACCCGTACAACCAGAGCGAGTCACAATAACAACATCGATTTCACCAGATTGGAATTTTGATTGAACCAAAATCTTACCTTGTGTCGTATTGTTCTCTTGTTTATTAACCTTCCATTTGCCGTCTCTTGTTTCCGTTAAGTGGATCTGACGGCCAGAGATTTCATCAATCTTGAAGCCAGCTTTTGTCACCTTGTTACGTAGTACGTCCAAAGGCATCAAAGGTAGGTCAGGGAACTTTTGAATCTTTTCTTTGATACGATCCAAAATGATTTTATACGGACTTACCACTGGATCGCCGTTTTCATTAAATGTCACTTCCGTACTGAGCTTCTTAACGAACGAGTTACCGTAGTTATCTTCAGCTTTCACCACATCGATGCGATCTAACATCACTTCAAGCAAGTCACGGAATTGTGGGAGTTCATCTAAAACAGAAATTTGACTTTGCAGATAGCTACCGCGCTTATATTCAAGCTTAGTCAATTCCTTTTGAATATTTTTCGCTGCTTTTTCATCGCCAGCGTCACGGTTTTCTTTGATCATGAGTTTTTGAAGCTCATTTTCAAGAAATTCAATTTCTGACGATACCGACTTGAAGTTATTAAACGCTTTTTCTTTTTCAGGCGAATCAGCGGTAACGTCTTGCGCCGTATCTGCTTTTAAAATCGCTTCCATGCGACTTTGCATCAAAATGTTGAATAGACTCTCACCCGTATTTTCCAAACCAATCACGGGCTTTCTACCCTCATGTAATGCCTGAATCACAGCATCACTTGTAGAGTCAGTTTTCAATGCCAATAGGAATTGCTTTTGGATCTGGTACATTCGAGATCCAAAGTTCATCACACTCAAACTTAAACGGTTTTTCGGATCGTCTGAATCCTGATGAAAGTCTAAATTGGCAACAGCATCATCATCATTGGCAATGTTTTCTAGCGCATCGAGGCGAATATCTTTAGAAAATTTCACCATGTCCGTCAAGATGTCAGAAAGAACATCTGAGTAATTGTGAAATTTCTTAATTTCCTCTTCAGTTGGCACAAAGGTTTGAATGGTAATGTGCGAGAGATCTTGCTCTCTACGAATCATGGCAGAGCTGTCTACCAAACCTTCAGAAATAAACTCCAAAATTGGACCATCTGCATTATCGATAACCTTTTGTAAGTCATTACGAGATACGGATCGAGGGAACAATTTATGGAAGAATTCAAGATTTTCAGGTTTCTTAATTGCCGATGCAGACTGGAAATTAATTAGATTGGTCTGATCAATAACATCTAAGAAAAATTGACTTGTAGCTGATTTCAAGGATGCTGCACGGTGCGTTTCATCCATCACCAAAACAGTGTCTTGATTAATAAAACGAGTCAATAACGCACGTTTCCGGTTTGGTCGGTTAAATTGGCTATACGTTGCCAATACCAAGTCATGTTGCGCTGGAATATCTTCAATTTCCTTAGGTAGATCTTGGCCAGTGAATAAAACCTCTTCAGTACCAAAGCGGTTAATCACAGCATCCGAGTTAAAGATAAACGGATCTTTAAAGAACTTGTCACTGTCTGTAGCAACAATATCACGCCAAATGTCGTTCAAGAGTTGCGTTGTATCTGTAAGGAAAACAGGGGGCTTTCCTCTTAACGCACTATATCGTAAACACGCAGCTGCAATACGACCTTTACCTAAACCCGTCTGGTCGCCAATAAGCACAGGTAAGTTTTGGTCAAAACGTAAAATGATATGGGCAACCGCATCGACCTGTTCACATGCAAAAGCGGACTTTAGTGCATCAAAATTGTCATATTGCAATTTCTTAGCGACATAGGCATCAACAAGAGTAGGGTAGTTACCATTATCGACTTCAGCTTGGAAATTGATACCCCCAAAACCTAATACATTTTGGATGTGTGTAGTCAATTGAGCATTTGCCTGATTAATCGCTTTAATCTGGTTTTTAGCCACTAAAGCAATTGGCTCAGATGCCATAGACATCGGTATATACTTAACTTGGTATATATTTTCCGGAGTTGGTTCTGTTGTGTTTTCAGCATTAGGAACAGGAACAATCGGCTGTAAATTTGATTGGTCAGATTCAACAGTCGGTTCTTCTTTTTGCTCAGTACCGATCGCTAATTCAGAATTTAACTTAGCAATCTCTTCAGCAGTTAAACCCGGTTCCTGTTTTACTTGCTCTACCGCTGGTTCTTCAGCTGGTGTTTGTTCAGGTGTTTCACCCTCATTGGTCGCCGTGGTATCACCTACTTGAAGATTAACGTCATCGTCAAGGTCTTCATCCAGATTTTGGTTCTCGTGCGGATTCTTTACCTCAGGCACGAAATCATTGTCATTTTCATTTTCAAACGTTGGTGTAGCTTCAGTTGGTGTAGGTACATCATCATCTGAACTGGTTGTTTGCGTACTAACTTCAACGGTTCCGAAGTCAAAAGAAACTTTATTCGGTTTTGATTTAGGTTTACGACCAAACATCGGTTTTGGTTTGACAGCTTCCTCTTGCTTAATCTCTTCTTCTTTAGCGACCACGACTTCATCAAACATAGTGACTGCAGACGTAGGCGTTACACTTGATGCAATATCTTCAAGTGGCGAAACAGGCTGTTCATCACCTAGACTGGCAAACAAATCGTCATTTTCTTTTTCAACAGGCTTAACCTCAACAACAGGTTCAACCACTGGTGCTTGTTGTGCTTGTTGCTCAACTGGAGTCGGAGTAGTTGGCTTGAAGTATAGATCCTTATTCGGATTCAAACGATTATAGATTACGTTATTAGCCCATCCCCAAAGTTCGTCATAGTCCGTAATGACTTTCAACTTATCTGGTACCACAGAAGATTGGTAAGTTTGTAGTAACGCTTGTTCGTTTTTACGATTGCCTACCACTAACATACGAACATTTTGATTAGCGCCGTTTCGTGCATATGCATTGCCGTGGATTTCTACAACCGCCTCAACTTCATAATGCTTATAGAGATAATTAAGTAAATTCTTTGATTTACGCTCAACCGTACCATCTGAAATCTGTTTATCTGAGCCAATAATGAAAACTGAACGCCCTTGATCGTTTCGTGCGTTTAGTGATTTAACCAGAATGGCATGGTCCAATTTATCCGTACTGAACCAGACGTTTTCTGATGGATCTACCAATAATGGGTTTGGATCTACGCCGTTACGCTGTTGAACCAAAATTGGTGCAACACGTTCTAGTTTATCCATAGCACCAAAAGGAGGGTTGGCAATCACATAGTCAACTTTTTGCTTAAACGTTTGCTCAAAATCAATTTGTGTAGCATCTGCAGTAACAACCGTGCATTCATAATTTTGAGTCAGTGCTTTTGTACGTTCAGCACGTTTGGGATCTAACTCAACCGCATAGACAGAAGCATTACGCTCTTGGGTTAATAAACCGATTAAAGATCCATTACCCACAGTTGGCTCGAGCACGGAAAAGTTTTGTTTTGTTCGGTTATCACCCTCAATCAATAAGCGCTGAGCCACAAGTGACATCGGGATTGGAGTCGAATATTGCTGTAACATACGAATCGTATTGTTTCGCATGGTCTTAGTCGGCATGCGATTGTATAACGCTAAACTCGTTTTAAATGAGCTCTCAGTAAAATCAAGCTCACCTAACTTTTCGACCATCACTGTTTCAAGCGCTTCTTCTGCAGTATGGATCTGTTTATCTGTTACCTTGGATACATCAACGTCAGCATTTTTGGCTTGCGTGATTAGAGCTAAAAACTTTAAAAAGTCCTGGTGATTATGGCTCTTTGTTTCATGTTCTAATTGATAGATATAGCCTCTTAAGCATTCTTTTAAATCTTTTTGCTTGGTCGCACGTAAGTACAGACTAGACGGCTGATCATTAGGACCTTCAGGTATTTGCGTACCTTGGGCATTCACGTAAAAACGGTTATGAGCTGAAGCATAGATTTTGTTGCCATCAGAGTTATAACCGAGTGGAGTTGCACTATTCAACGCAACGTTCAATCGTTGTGGCACCAATGTTTTTGCTTGGGCATTGAACAAATCATGCAATTCTTGGCGAGTCGCAAGCACACTACGGATAAATTCTTTTGGAATACCCAAAACTTCATGAAACAGTCTTGGTTTGATCGTTTCATTCAAATTGTATTGATACAAGTGACCGTCAAAGTGAGGATAAGCCTCAAACTTCATCGGTGTAAAACCAATGTTATTCAAATTTTCTTTAGATAGTTTTTTTTGAACGTCCAATAAGAGTAATTGGCTATCCGTCTGGCCAACACGCCGTACATCGAGATATACACCAGCTTGTGATAAGTCGATCCATTTAATTTTTTCGTTTAAATCATGAGTAGTCATAGCGAACCTGAAGAAGAATTATTAAATTTGATTAAAAAGTCATGTCGTTATAGACATCAGAAGTCGCAGCCTTTTCTTGGCTTTTCTTAACATCCATTTCTGGCTGTCTGACTTTCATCATTAACTCTTGTGGATCAGGTAAAAGATCGTGGTTGAAGTTCTTAGATAACGGACTATCGATTGAAGCTTTATGTTGCTGTACATGCTCTACCGTAATTTCTGAAAAGTTCAACGCATTCATACGGGTTTGAGTAAGTTCAACAGGCTCGATAAACGAGACAAAACAATTATTCGAGTTCCGTTGGTGTGGTTGAATAACAATAAACGCTTCAGCAAATTGCTGTTTTGCATGCGTCAATTTATTCATGGTCTGACGATCAACTTGACTTAAAAATTGAGGATTTAAGTCGTGCGGTTTTGGATTGCCGTAGTCATCGGTAAATTGATTCACTAGGGGAGGTGCACCAACACCACGAACACCCTCACCAGTACGTAAATCTATTTCTGGATCTACCTTGCGAAAACCAGCGTGAGGCGTTTTATTGTTGAAAAATTTCTTTAAGAACGTGTCTTTGTAAAGCGCACCTAGTTGTAGTTGTTGGCCATGATAAACCTCAGGCAGTAATTTTTGACTCACCAAGCCAGCGTAAAGACGTTTTAAATTTTGATTTTTTTCTTTGTCTACATCTTCATTGTAGAACACTTTAATTTGTCGATCGCCAAGTAATGCAAACAGGGCAATACGGGCCTGGTCCATAACATAAACGTTCTGAGCCTGTTTATCGAACTGGTCTTTTTCATGCTGGTTGGATGGTACAAAATTTGGATCAAAAGTTGCGGTGTGAAAGTCATTGCCGTTCAAAATATCTTTGATACTTTCAATCGGATCTTTAGCAACCCGATAAGACTTTTTAGTTTTATCAATACCGCCACGTTGCATCAACGGATCTGGCTTAGCGAATTGCTTAACACTTTCACGATCAGCACTGTCATAGGTTGGAATCAATGGGATTGTAGTTAATACAGAACCAGACTCATAGCGCACAACAATTTTTGAAAATGGAATGCGCTCAGGTTGGTTGTCAGTACTATTCGATAAAGATTTAACAAGAAGCTGTAAATTATTTTTAATAATAGCGTTATGAAGTGCTGGAGAATTAATTTTTACATTGGGCACTTGCATATGTGCTGCATCTTCAATGATTTGAGCTTTAACAAAGAAATCGCCGTTTTTTTGTTGATGCACATTGATAGAAGTGACTGCTTTGATTAATTGTGAATTCGGGTTGTTACTCATTACGTTGCACCACTGAGCAACATAAGTTTTATAACCGTCAAGAGATTCGTAGGGTGAGTCAACACATTTGTCAAAACAGATAATTCGACCACGGTTAGCACCGCGATTATGTGTGTCTAATGAAGTACGTTGGTTACGTCCAGAATCAAATTTTGCGTGGACTTCATCTACTGAAACATTCTCAGTATGATGCTTGTTGAGTTTATTAATGATCTTCGTGAATTCTTCAGATGAACTCATTCGTATGCGAACTGGTTCATTGGTAGACATATCAAAGCCGTATGCATACAGCTCGTCTTGTTCATCATGTTTGTAAAATTGATCTACAGTCATGACGATACGTTTAATCGTATTATCACTTTTACTCATTTCTTAAATTCCACGCTTTATATTTTTGATTGCTGGTCATTGACTCAAGCTATTTATAAAATACTACAAAACCTCATTGGTATATACTAAGGAGGCAAATAAAAAATTAAAAAATATATTAAAAAGTTTAAGAGTAAATTTTTAAAAAGAAATTTTTTGTTTATTATCTTTCTAATTAAGGGAAGTTAATTAGGGACATTTTTTATGCTTATTTTTCATGATATTACAGGATTAGTACGGAAAAACACAAATGGTACGAGCGAAAATCAAATTCATTTGAGCGCAAATTGAATTTGAATTTTTAGAAAATAAGGCGTTTTTAGCTGGTTTTTGATGTTTTTATCCACTTTCCTATTAAATTCTATCCACAAATTAAGTTCTTGTATATTAGAATGAATTTAAAAATATGAGTATAATATTGTTCATTTTTTAGCTTTTTGCAATATTGGAAATTTGCAAACTAGCAAGTGTTGTAAGTCGCTGTTTATAATAAAATTAAATAGAATAAAAAATACTTCCAGCGCAAATTAAATTCATTTGAGCGCAAATTAAATTCAAAACGTTGCGGATAACTTCTCCAATTTCCTGAGAGCCTTGATAATAAAGACTTTCAGATTTTATGAGGAATAGCCCTTATATATGACCCAACGATCGCTATTTAGCTTGTTTTACGACAAATCAATAACTTACGCCATTAGGACGGAAGAAAGTTTACAACCCATTTATAAAAAACTTTCGCTGGAAGTTAGGTACAGCCAAAAAGTTATAACCTAACCTTAAAACATACTAAACATACTATCTATGATAGTTGAGCTATTGGATCTGGACATAAAAGTAAAATCAATAACTTACGCTATTAGGACGGAAGAAAGTTTACAACCCATTTATAAAAAACTTTCGCTCGTATTTTGGCACCACTATAAATCAACAACTTACATCATTAGGACGGAAGAAAGTTTACACCCACTTATAAAAAACTTTCGCTCGAAATTTGCCAGCAATATAAATCAACAACTTACATCATTAGGACGGAAGAAAGTTTACAACCCATTTATAAAAAACTTTCGCTCGAAATTTGCCAGCACTATAAATCAACAACTTACATCATTAGGACGGAAGAAAGTTTACAACCCATTTATAAAAAAGTTTCGCTCGAAATTTGCCAGCACTATAAATCAACAACTTACATCATTAGGACGGAAGAAAGTTTACAACCCATTTATAAAAAAGTTTCGCTCGTATTTTGGCACCACTATAAAACAATAACTTACGTCATTAGGACGGAAGAAAGTTTACAAACCATTTATAAAAAAGTTTCGCTGGGTGCCTATCTTGAGCACATATTTATTTGATCAAGTATTACATTGGTTAACTTACATTGTAATTGTGAATATTACTCATATAAGGCACTGTTTTTCATAGTCTTATTTATTAAGAAATTACTGTTAAAAATGCTTTTAATCGTAGTCTAATTAACGAATTGATGCTATAATGTCTACTCAGAATGCCTATGGGAATTCGAGATATGCAATATCAATCATTTAGTCTTAGACATCAAAAAATACTCATTGACTTCAATGTGTTTAGCTCTGGCTCGTCTGATATTTTGCTAAAAGGTGTTTTATCTGCCGAATTGCTTATTCTAGTTGATAATTTAAATGCATTTTATTCTGCAGAAGACGGTAGATACGTTGTATCAGCTGAAAAAGTTAACCACGTTACAGGTCTAGATTTTAATAAGAAAACTATCAACCAGATCATGCGTGAAGCTTGTGATTTATCATTTATGATTGATACAGATGCGAAGCAAGCTGCAGCACCTATGATTGACGAAATTCAAATCTTATCAAGTGGCGATATTACTTTTAAACTCACTAAAAGCTTTGATTTTTTTAGAAATTCTCTTAGTTTTAAAAGCATATATGAGAAGCTACCATACAGGTTCACTACTTCTAAACTAGAGTTACCGCAGATCGGTCAACAAATAATGTTAATTGCGTAATTAAGCCTCTGACGAGGCTTTTTTATTGTCTAAAATTTAGTTAGTATATACACAGCTTTAAAGCGAAAAGACTACAACGTTAGTTGGGTTGCAAATATATTTTTATTTTTATTTTTTAATTCAATCTCAGGCAATGTACGTTGTACGTTGTCTAAAGTGGAGCAGTTATGCAAGATTCTTCACAAGTCTGCATAAGTAAAGGAATTTCAGAAGATGAAATTTTTGGACTATCGCAGTCAATCAAAGACTCAATTATTAATGCCGAAACAAAAACCATGGATCTCTTGGGTTACGGCAACAAAATCAGTAATTTCATAGTCGAATGTTATCTAGATATTCCAGTTGTTGATCAATTCATTTTTTACTTAATGTTGGTGAATGCCAAAAATAAGTATGCACATCAGCTGCAGCGCGTTATCGCTGAAAAACCTGAATTATCCCAAATTGAAGCATTACAACTAGCGAACAACTTTGTTCTGAATTTTGAATACATCCGTCAAATTCTTTTATTCAAAAATAAAGCTAATTACCTTAGCAATGGCCGTATCAAATCTTTGGCATGGAATACGCTAAATAGTGTTGGTAAAGTGATGCTACCAATGAGCTCTTTACGCCAAATGGACAGCGAACCATTTTCAAGAAATGACGTAGACAGCGTAACTCATAAAAGAATGTTTGCCAGTACGGGCTATTTTGAATTAGATAACAATGCGTTTATTTGCTATCAGCTTGAAGAAACGTTGATTGCCAATCTATCTGAATTAGATTTTGATAAAAAGGGGCGCTACACAGTTCTCGACACTTTAACGGTTCTTGGATTTAAGGACCGTTTTGATCTTTATATGTATAACTTGATGAAGATCAATGAGTTTCGTGGCGAAGTGGTTATTCCTTACATTGACTTCAAAGCATTAACCGAGTTTTCAGTAGAATTTAAATACAAAGCAAGTGATTTTTACCGTAAACGACTTCTTGTTTCATTAGAAAGACTGAATAACAATCCATCTATTGAATTATTTATTTCTGTTAAGTATGAACCATGCAATAAGCGTACACCAGATCGTGACAATTTTTGCAATTATCGTTTTCAGATTCAGTTGAAGTCCAACTATCGTAAAGCGCTTAATACATTAAATGAAATGTGTGCAAAGGTTCAGGATGAACAGGGCAATGAGCTTAAAATCAGTAATGCGCTCTTCACTTCAGCAATTCGATTGAATAATGGTGAACCTGAAAAAGTAATAGAACTTGTTAAGGATCGTTTAGCTGCTTATACAACTAAGAATGGACCATCATATTTAGCTAAAAATCTTAATTTGGTTGCGTCTTATGTTACGCGAGCTCTAGAAGATCTATATAAAAGTAATCACTTCTTTGAAAGATTCCTAAACGATATGAAGCAAGCAGATAATTTACTTTATCTGAGAAATCGTGATAAGAAAGTTGAGATCGAAAACAAAAGTGCATCTACTTTCTCAAGCGAATTCATTAATATTCGCGACAAAGTTGATGTTACCACTTGTGAAATTCTTACAAACGCTGAGTACATTTCAAAGAAAACGGAAGCTACTGTAATTATTGATTATGCTTTCATACGTAATTCTATTTTTATTACACATCCTCATTTGCGCCACCAGCGAAATGCAGACGAGAAAAAATACATAGATCTCGTGTGTGAAAGCACAAAGCTTTGCCAAATATTCTTTGGTACGGGTAATGAAAATAAAAAAACGTTAACTCAAAACTATTTAACAGAACTCCTGTTTGAACATTTTTTTGATGATAATTTCCACTTGAACTCAGATGTATTAAAGAATCTTCTAAAAAAAGATAAGGACTATTGGGTACAAGAAAAGCAAAAGACATTTATGCGGTTGTGGAAACTTGCAAATGAGTTCAGTTTAAAAGCTATTAGTCCAGCGAACTACAACGGTAAAGAGAGTTCAGACAATGAATAATAAACTTTATTTATGTGCAATTTTTACGGCTACTATATTGAGTAGTAGTGCAAATGCCGATTTTAGTGATTGGTATAAAAAAGCAACTTCAAATGAAGATTCAACTCAGCAAGTGCCAGCTCAACAACAGCAAGCACCTGGTCAAATTCAACAGCAAGCACCAGTTCAGGTTCAGCAACAGCCGATACAGCAAAGACAATATAATTCTAATCGGAACACCACAGCTACGCGTTACCAAAACAATAATGCAAATGTCACTGGTGATTCTGGCCTTGAAGCACGAATGAATAACTTGAATTCGACCATTGAGAATCTAAACAAGTCATCAAAAAGTGGTGACAACCTCACGAATAACTATCTAAATATTGTTCAATTCATAGTGATAAACGAAGAAACACGTAAATTGGATGGTAAAGACAATACATCACTGATCAATAACATGTTGGCTGGTATTGTGAGTTGTCAGAATAAATACAAAGTCGATGTTATACAAAAAGTGAATAATCAACTCCCAAGAGATGTTGCTAACACCGTACAACGGTATTTAAGCCAGAATGGACGCTCTATTGGTGCAAACGGCAACTGTTTATACTAATTAAACCCCCTTTTAAAACCGTCCTTAAAAGGCGGTTTTTTTTATTCTTAAAACATACCTATTTATTTTAAAACCACATTCTATATACTACTAACAGTTTAATGAATATTAATGTGGGTTTTATCATGATCAGTTCTAAAACAATATATGAACTATATCAATTGCTGAATCAATCCGAAGTACAAGAATTAAAATCATCTATAACTGAGACTTTTGGTGCAGATGTGGAAAGTGAAGTTGATAAAAGCCCGGTCTTACAGCAAAAGATCAATTATTTTATTTATCAATATATACATCTCAAGCATCCAGAAAGAACAGACAAGATCTTATTCGATGCAAATGAGTCGGCTCACGAGGTTGTAAAAACAGAACACCTTAAAAGTGAGCCAGTACCCTTATTAAAAGATTTTGTATCAAACAGCAGCAATAAAAGTTTAGCACCTGAAGAACAAAAAGATGTAATTGCAGTCACTTTACCAGCCGAATTATCTGACATTCCTGTTGAACCAACAAATCAAAACCATACAGGAAATAATGAAGTAAAACATGACTATAACATTATCCTTGATGGTCGAACTAAGCTAAATATATTGCTCGAAAGATATTTAAGTGGTGTTGATGATGTGGCTCGTGAAATCATTGTGAAGTGCTTTCTTGTTATCTCTATATTTGTAGCACTGATCTCTCTTGTTATGGTTCTTCTGAATACGACCAATATTAACCAGATCCAAGAAATGTATGATATTGGCCATAAAACATTCCTATTCCAATATGCTGAAGTCTGCAATGTAAATGTTGAAGTTGCAAAAGCGAATCCATGTGTTATCTCAGAAATCAATAAACGTATTTCTGAACTATCAAATAGCAGATTTTGGAACACGTTCGGGGTGGTGCTTTTCTCACTTTTATCGTGCTTTTTCTTCTACCATATCTCTACTTACCGTGATTCTAAAGATAAGCACAACGGCTAGTCTTAAAAGGAGGGTAGGGTGTTTTAAAATGGTCTTAAAAGGCCATTTTTTTATTTTAATAACAAAGTTTTATAGTTGATAAAAGGTATTCTAAAAGTATAATAGATACACTCTTAAAACTGGAATGCGTTGTGCTTTTTAAAATTCCAAAAACGGGTGAGATTGATTCAAGTGAACAATCGATGACAGGCCTGGTACTCAAATCGGCATACAACTTAGTTGCCATTTTCAATATTTGCTACATCTTTGTAGTTGTATTCTTTGTGTTTGAAATGTTTTTAAATACAACGATATACAAGATTAAATATCTACCAGAAACCCTCAATACTCCATCATATATATTGCAAATCATCATATTCATTTTATGTTTTTCTTCACTTCTGTATGCGATAAACAAAATGTTTGATGAAAAGTATATCCCTACACGCAAAGAAATCTATCTATTCCTTATCTCTTTTACTATCAATAGTTTATCAATGTTTAATTTTTTAGCTACCAAATAACACTGTAATACCAAGTTCCCACCGTAGCCTAAGCAAAAGTTACCTGTTTTTTTGGGTTTTAAAAGCAGTGAACAAGGGCAGAATTAAAACACAAAAAAATAAAATTAATAGTTTTAAAAAATATTTTTAAAACTAAATCAGTGATAATATGTAACCAACGTTAAGTTTAAGAAAGTATATTATGTCTGATATTCGCAGCATCTATTTTTACGGTAATAATAAAAGCATCAAATTGGGTAAAAACCCAATCTTAAATACTGTCTTTGAAATTTTTCCAGCCACTAAAACCCCTTTAAAGCGGATTCTTAATCATAACCACCAGTGGGTTAGTAATTGCGCTTTTTACGTGCCTAACGATGTGAAAAGTGAATGGGTTAAAACGGTAACACTTTCAATTTTGACAATCTCAATTATGGCTTCCTTCCGTAATGCAATTGCACAGCAAAAAGGGTTGTCACCAAACGATGAAGCACTTGATGAAGAGGTAGAGAACCTTGTGCCAGATTCGTTATTCAATTCTGCTATTGAATTATCGGATCTTAAAAAAAGTTTATTAGAAGTTCTGCCAAATTTAATGAGCGAATACCTTGCACAAAACTTTGGTGAATACGAAAGCATTATTACAAACGGTGTAGCTAAGCTTTTTATTGATAACCATGAATTTTTGGATAAGCAACTTGATTCTGATGCTGGAACAGATAATCAGATTTCAATGTTAAATTTTACTGACAATGCAGATGAATTATTTCACACAACAAACTATATTTTAGTCCGTATTGCTGATTCAAATGAAAACTTGAAAATCAACTTTACTAACAGCAAACCACATGCAGAACACTTAGGCCGAATTCTGCATACATTGTTGGGGGATGAAAGTTTTGAGATCTCAAAAGGTTCAATTGAGATACCTAATGACGAAGATGGCCAAGAAATTTTCATCTTTGAAAAAGAAACGAACTTTATTGATTTTTACAATTCATTATTGCTGGAAGTTAGTTTTTTTCTAGATCATGCAACAGTCTTAGAGCATATAGAAAAGTATGCACCAATTAACCAAACACTAAGCAGTTTGAGTGAGAATTTAGAAAAGAATATTAACTTTGTCATTTCTTCATTCAAAGAAACTCGCGATCTATCTGCATATTTAGAAAGCCGTGCTCAAATCATAGGGTTAATTCATGAAGCTGCACAAATCGCCAGCATTGAAATACAGCCAGTTGCTCAGGCTAAGGACCTTAAATCGTTAATTGAATCGCATCACCTGGTTACTTTTAATGATAAAGACACCTTTAAACAATTTAATTTATTTTGAGGTGAATATGAAATTTGTTATTAAAAATGGCATTGGTACACGTAAAGTCGAAGTGGATCTCGCATTAGATATACCATTGGTGCTACAAAAATCCATTTCTGTAATTGAGTATGAAGATTTCTTTAAATATTTTAGTGAGCAACATTTTCACATTTGCAAATTTAGAACGTTGAACTTTAAAGATAATAGCGTAGAGGGAAGTAGTAAGGAATTAAATCGCTTTATCTGGCTTGCTATGGCACATCAAGCTTATATGGAGCGTAAAGCTTTACTACCAAGTAAATATATTGCGGATCTAGAAGCTTCAATTTCAAGCATGTTTAATTTAGAGAGCGAATCGCGAGAATGGTACCGAGCTATTCACAAAGCCATAGATGCTTACCTTAAATCACAATTTCCTGAAGCAATAGATTTTTTACCTTCCAACATTGCACCACTGGATGAAGTGACTAAAATTCTTATGCAAGAAGTACAGCCAGTGATACCAGTTGCAGACGAGCCAGCGAAGCTTTATAGCTGATTCTAGAAATAATTAAGACATAAAAAAACCATCTAAAAATTAGATGGTTTTTTTTGTTTGTGTTTTTATAATTTTGCGAATACTTCAGGATTGTCATTCATAAACTGTTCAATGAAATCATTGTCTAATTCGACATGTTTTGGAAGCTTCTCATGTTCACGAACAATGGATTTTATAGATTCAATATTTTGCTGATTGAAAACAGGTGTTGTACGGCTCTTATAGCCAGTATCAGCCATCGCATAGCGATCATCAAACATACCTGAAGAGGTATTAGAATCGACTTCTGAGTCGCTTATAGATAGTGTTAAGTTGCGGTCTTCAGCTAACTTTAAAATGAATTCGTCAGAGATAAAGTTACGTAGCTCATGCAGCATAGATTCAACTTTATTGTGTTTAAAAAGCACCTTTGCAATTGAACGACAAGATAAGAAACCTTTTGTGATGTTTAGATCTAGTAATTTTTGAGGAATGATTGGATCGCTTTTCTTGTTGCTATTCGCGATCTGTTCAACTTCTTCATCAGTCATAGAAGCTATAATGTTTTTAAAGAAATTGCCATATTGAAACTTTTCAATTTTCTCCAGCATTGTCACTTGTTCTGTATCTAATAAGCAAAAAGAAATAGGTTTAAGCTTGCGTTGGTCGGTTTTGCTTAAACTGCCATTTTGGTTTAAGCGGTTCTCTTTGGTTTTAGCGTTAGTTTTAGAGTTAGTCATTTTAAACACCTTTCAATATGTTTTAAACTTTGGTTAATACCAATAATCATATTATAAGTGGTTTTAGCTAAAATACAAAAAATGAACATTTTGTTTTTTTAAAAAAATCTTTTAAATGTTTTTCGTATATACTATAAGAATATCTATCTTAAAAGGTATAACTCGTGATTAAAACTGATACAGGCGATACGGTTGGAGGGGGTTTAACGAATCCTCAGGATGAAGTTCTAGCATTGTTAGAAGAGTGCTTAAACTCTGAACAATATACAGCTCGTATTACTTATATTTGTGAAGATGGCGGTCAATTAGTAGGTAAAAAGGCAGCTTTAAAGATTTTAAAGGAACAAGAGGACAATGGTTTAATGCTGGTTCCAATACCAGTCTTAGGAAAACAACTAAGAGTCTGGAGTGGTTTAAGTAAAACCAAAATGTCTAGTCACACAGGATTGTACAACAATATACAGTGGTCAAAGTTTGAAAGTGGCGAAAAGTTAATAACAAAGCAAGCGTGGACATTACTTCAACTTAGACTTGGGGTTCATCCAAAATACAAATTGGTTTTAAAAAATGAATTAGATGTCGAGTGAATTATATGTTAGTGAAATTAGCCCTTAGTGGTCATGCTTCTCCAGAAGCTTTAAGTAAATTTGAACGTATCAAAGCGTATGTGCCAGATAGCGCACCTGTTTTGGTCACATACTTTAATAAACAAGTTTTATTAAGTGATCTACTGGTTAATTTTTCTAATTTTTTACCATCGCTCGAAATCACAAAAGATAAAGACATGCTGGTTACGATTAGAGGAAATGAAACACCTTTAGTCGAATTTATTGTCAATTTAAAACTATACAGCATGAAATTAGGCAAACTTTTCTTTGAATTTGAGAATCAATTTAAAGAAAAAGAGCAAGACTTTAAGGGCTTTATTAAACGTCACAAACTTAAAGGTTTTGATCATGCCAATTTTGTTAATTACGTGAAACTAGGTGCATATGATAGTGCTTTAGACATTATCAAACACCAGTACGAAAGCGTTAAAAAAACATTCTTTGTACTGTTTAAAGATCGTTTCACCCTATTAGAAAGCAAGGGTTTTATTTAAGGATATTCTATGGAAATGTTAGATCCATCAAACACAAACCCTGGGCTCTTTTTAGTCATAATGGCTACGGCAATTGGTACCATACTTTTTGGTTTTTTAATTGTCGCTTTAATTGCACGATATAAGTTCAAGATTAGAGTTACGGTATCTAGTTTTATAGCTGCAGTTACTTTATCTGTATTTAGCTTTATATGCTTTGGTTCACTTGGTCCGATGGAACCTAAATACAGTACTTCAGTTGTTCAGCTTTATGCGTTGGGCTTACTGGCTGGTACTTTAATATTAAATATAGTTCTTCTGAAATTATTCAGCCCTAAAACTATTGAACAGTTAGCTTTGAAAGGTTTTAATAAGTCAGAAAATGAACAAAAAGAGCATTACAAAAACATCTTAAAAGAGTTTAAATGTATTACTGATTTGGAAGATAAAAACAAGCTTAATAAGCGCAGTTTTAACTTGTTAAATGTTTTTAAACATAAAGGAAAACAAAATGTTTGATTTTAAGATGAAATCTTTGTGTGTTTTGGCTGTTGCCGGATCTCTTTTAACTGGTTGCGTATCTAGTACTATTGATGGAATGGGTTCTAAACGCAAACAAATCATGTTGTATTCTGAAAAAGAATATCTTCAGCAAAGTACTCAGTCTTACAACAACATCATCACGACTGCTAAACAGCGTGGATTGATTGTGAATAACGCTCAAGTAAATAGAGTAGCAAAACGTCTTATCGCACAAGTTCCACATTATCGAGCTGACGCAGCAAATTGGAATTGGGAAGTTAATACAATCCGAGATAATGAAATCAACGCGTTTTGTCTATCTGGAGGCAAGATCGGTGTGTTGACTGGTTCTATCACAAAAATTAATGCAACTGATGATGAATTGGCTGCACTGATCGGCCACGAAATTGCACATGCTTTACGTGATCATGGGCGTGAAAAGGTAAGTAAAAAGCTTTTAACTGGTTTAGGTGTGCTTGCAGCTAGTTCGGCTGGTCTTGGTGACATGGTTGTATCTGGCACAAGTTTACTAGGCGATTATGGGGTTAACTTACCTGGTTCGCGCAAACTTGAAAGTGAAGCGGATCTTCTAGGTGTTGATATTATGGTTCGTGCTGGTTACAACCCACAGGGCGCAGTCAGCTTTTGGAATAAAGTAGTAGCCCAAGAAAAACAGGGCACTAAAATTGATTTCTTATCAACGCATCCTACTTCAGAAAAAAGAATTGTAGCGATCCAAGAATACATCAACCAAAATTACAGGAAATAATATAAGGAGCTGGTTATGGATATTTACACAGTTATCCGAGTGAGCAAAAAGTTGTTTGACCACGGTTATGTTGTAATACCAGAACACAAAGTAGATTTTAAATCGGCTTTACTGCTCTTAAATGAACAAACCGTTGATGATCGATTTCTAATATCTAAAGATATAGTAGGTGCTGAAATCAGAGGGAATTTTGCCTTAATTGAAAAGGAGGGGAAGTTTCAATTGTTTACCAAAGGAATAGATTACTTTTGTTTGAATGTTGAGCCTGAAAAATCCAGTACTGATCCTAAACCTGAAAAAGAGGTAAAAAAGAGTAAAGTAGTTCTCAAAAACCGTTATTTATATAAAAGTGGCGTGAAGAAGATAGGGGAGCTGGACACGTACAAGAAAAGAAGCGTCAAGATTACGAATGTAGGAAAACCATTTGTACTAAAACAAAAATTGCATGACGTTCCAGATTGGCTTTTTGAAAAGCTAAAAGACCAAGATGTATGTTGGATCTATTTTGAATATGCTGAAGAACAATTATCAGAGGCACCAATAGAAACTGCACCAATCAATTTAAAAAGTGACATTGAAAGTTGTGTTAAATACTTTAAGTTACATGGTGAAAAAACAAGAAAAAAACCAATTATCAATGCTGAAGCACCAGGTAACGTAAACCTATTCAGATATTGTGATTTACGGCGCATTGATCAGGAATTAAAAGTCTTATTTGTTTGTAGTGAAAACTATCTTTGGTTACTGGAACAAAATAGACAAGATCCACTACCTAACATCAAATTAAACAATATTAGTTTTGGCGGTTGGATCATTCCCAAGACGACAAACCAAGATATGTTGAATAAGCTAATAATGTTAGATAAAGAATTAAAAACGAATCCAGATGCTTATCTTCTAAGTGTACGAGAGAGAGATGGATCCGTAAATTTGAACAACTCCTATAAGTGATATTCTGCTCCTCAAATGATGTTATAAACATCAATATATGGAGTATTTTATGGCACGTAGACCAAGAAGAAATCATTCAAATGATTTTAAAGCTAAGGTAGCACTTGCTGCGATTAAAGCAGAAAAAACACTTGCTGAATTGAGTGCTGAGTTTGATGTTCATCAAAACCAAATTATTGACTGGAAAAATCAATTGATCTCAGCTTCCTCGCAAGCTTTCGATCAATCAAAAGCTCCAACAGAACCACCCATCGATCTAAAAAAACTACATGCAAAAATCGGTGAGCAGGCATTAGAAATTGATTTTTTAGAAGGTGTGTTGAAGAAACTGGGCCGCTTCAACCACAAAAGTTAATCGACGACTCACTTCAGATTTCAGTATCTAAGCAAGCTAAGCTGCTGAAAGTCTCCCGTGGTTGTTATTACTATCGCCCAAAACCTGTGAGTGCATCAGATCTGAAGCTGATGCGATGTATTGATGAATTACATATGCAATATCCTTTTGCAGGCAGTCGTATGATGCGTGATTTGTTGAATCGTCAAGGACATCATATAGGACGACGTCATACACGTACTTTAATGAAGAAAATGGGTATTCAGGCGTTATATTGCAAACCAAATTTAAGCCAGGCTAATCAAGCTCACCGTAAATATCCATATCTGCTCAAAGGGTTGGCTATTCAGCGCAGTAATCAAGTGTGGTCTACGGATATAACGTATATCCCTATGGCAAAAGGCTTTGTTTATTTATGTGCTGTGATTGATTGGCATAGCCGCAAGGTACTTGCGCATAGGGTATCGATTAGTATGGAGGTGGATTTTTGTATTTCGGCTTTAAATGAAGCGATTGAAAAATATGGTCGACCTGAAATATTTAATACAGACCAAGGCAGCCAGTTTACCAGTGATGCATTTATTGATGTATTGAAATCAAATGGCATTCAAATCAGAGATGGATCCGTAAATTTGAACAACTCCTATAAGTGATATTCTGCTCCTCAAATGATGTTATAAACATCAATATATGGAGTATTTTATGGCACGTAGACCAAGAAGAAATCATTCAAATGATTTTAAAGCTAAGGTAGCACTTGCTGCGATTAAAGCAGAAAAAACACTTGCTGAATTGAGTGCTGAGTTTGATGTTCATCAAAACCAAATTATTGACTGGAAAAATCAATTGATCTCAGCTTCCTCGCAAGCTTTCGATCAATCAAAAGCTCCAACAGAACCACCCATCGATCTAAAAAAACTACATGCAAAAATCGGTGAGCAGGCATTAGAAATTGATTTTTTAGAAGGTGTGTTGAAGAAACTGGGCCGCTTCAACCACAAAAGTTAATCGACGACTCACTTCAGATTTCAGTATCTAAGCAAGCTAAGCTGCTGAAAGTCTCCCGTGGTTGTTATTACTATCGCCCAAAACCTGTGAGTGCATCAGATCTGAAGCTGATGCGATGTATTGATGAATTACATATGCAATATCCTTTTGCAGGCAGTCGTATGATGCGTGATTTGTTGAATCGTCAAGGACATCATATAGGACGACGTCATACACGTACTTTAATGAAGAAAATGGGTATTCAGGCGTTATATTGCAAACCAAATTTAAGCCAGGCTAATCAAGCTCACCGTAAATATCCATATCTGCTCAAAGGGTTGGCTATTCAGCGCAGTAATCAAGTGTGGTCTACGGATATAACGTATATCCCTATGGCAAAAGGCTTTGTTTATTTATGTGCTGTGATTGATTGGCATAGCCGCAAGGTACTTGCGCATAGGGTATCGATTAGTATGGAGGTGGATTTTTGTATTTCGGCTTTAAATGAAGCGATTGAAAAATATGGTCGACCTGAAATATTTAATACAGACCAAGGCAGCCAGTTTACCAGTGATGCATTTATTGATGTATTGAAATCAAATGGCATTCAAATCAGTATGGATGGTAAAGGTCGATGGGTAGATAATGTGATGGTTGAACGATTATGGCGGAGCGTTAAATATGAAGAGGTGTATCTCAAAGCTTATAGCAGTGTCACAGATGCGAAAAAGCAATTAAGTGCATATTTTGAGTTTTATAATTTGAAACGACCTCATTCGAGTCTAGACAAAATGACACCAAATGAGTTTTACTATGATCAGCTACCCCAACAAAACAAGGTGGCTTAACTAGAGCGGAATATCACTTATAAATACGCTTTTAGTTGTTCAAACAAGTGGGACCACCTCTAGAGTAAAGTACTCTCGTACAATAACTATTGTAATGCTACTAATTAAGTTGCTTAAATCTAAATAATTAAACATAGCTGCAAACATGAATCTCAATTTTTTATTCGGCTTTATCATAATTATTGTTGGCGGTGGTGCAGCAATAGTTGCGCTTCGTTCAATGTTAGAAAATGAAATTTTTATGAAGGATAGTATATGGCTATGAATAATTCTAAATTCGATAAATACTTATTGCGCTCATTTTTAAAAAATACTGGACTTGCAATAATTTCAATTAGTGCAATAGCATTGGTTATATTTGCATGTTATGTGGTTTATATAGGAATAGGAAAAGCATCAACTTATGTATTCAATAACTTTGTACTAACTCTAAAAACTATTGGCTATATCGTATTATTTTTAATCGCTTTAAATTTAGTTATCTGTTTTATTGAAAATGTTATCAAAGAAGCCAATCAAAAAAGGAGTGAAGATAGTTCAGAAGATAATGTATGAGGGTAATAAAAAGTATCATACTGGCTTACTCTCAACACTTTGATTTTTTGGTCTTTATCTCCATCAAGTGTATTTTCTAAAATATAGTATGAATCTTTTACCCTCATACACTAAGGGGTTAAGAAAGGTTTCGGCAAGAAACGCCCCTCAACAAAACACCTACGATAAAAAAGTTTTAGTGATCGTGGTGATCTGTATCAATTACGTCATTATTGTTTGCATTAAACTTAGCCTGCTCTTTATAAAAATTATAGTCGGCATTGTCGTATACAAGCTCTTTTGGGTAAGGGATACCCATTTCATCAAGCTTTAAAGCGTAATAATGCGGTATTGGCTTGGTTGGATTGAAGTATGGTTCAGGGTAGTACTGAGTAACGACTTTAGCGGAGTAGGAATTAACGAGTTGATCTACATCGCTTTCTATTGTTTTTTGTTGGTCATTGTAATAAGAGTCAACAAGCTCTTTGTCTGAGTGGCTTGCTGCACAACCTGAAAATATTAAAGGTATTAAAATAGCGATAATTCTATAATGTTTCATTTTAAATAGGCCCAGGTGTAGTGTATATTTAATGGAACGTTAAAATACTTTTGATTATACATGACTTTTAAAGATGCTGTAACACCACCTTTTAGCAGAGGAAAAAGAGAACATAAGTTCTTGGCTAAAATGTTAAAATCTGAAAAAGATAAGATTAAGCTTTATACCAAAAGTTTAAGAAAAATTACTTTTAATGAGCTTTTAATTAGAGCAACTTTAATTTTAGTTGTGGTTTTTGCGTTAAGTTTTTGTATCTTTGGCGTATACCTATCTTTGAACGGTTTATTCTCAAAAGATGTGCATTTAGGAATGATTGGCATTATAGGTGATAGTAGTAGAATAATATTATGTACCATCTCAGCTATATTGTGCGCGGTTACAGCTTTCAAACTGTTTAAGAAAGCAAAAATTGACTGGAAAGAACATCAGTCATCAAAACGATATGCCAAAGCAATAACGAAAGAGTACCAGTCATTAAATAATTTGATTTTGGAACAGATTAAACAAGATAAAACAGGCAGTTATTGGCTGAACAGCAAAGAGATCCTGAGCATAACAGAGCAATACGAAGATAACATAAATGAAAACACAAAAGATTATCTGGTAAGTTTTACGCAAGATACGACTAAAAAGTATGTTAGGTTTTACATATATAATAATTCGCATATCTCTAATGGGTATACCAATGTTTTACATATACACTCGACTACTTTAACAATTTATTCACACTGTCTAAGTTATTCGGATTCGTTGAGTGTTAAAGACCTTTTAGATATTTCTGTTAAAAGTATTTGCATAAATTATTAGTTTTACTATAATACTTTTAAGAACAAAATTTAAATGTTTCTTACGACATTAAAAGAATGGGAGGCTTATAGCTTCCCATTTTTCTTTTTAAAATAACTATTATTTTTCTAAAACATCATTTGCCTTTTTCTCAAAACCCTTAACTTCTGCTAAAAGTTCTTCATTTTGGGCCATTGTGTCAGTAAAGGTCTGTTTCGAGAATTTAATGAATTCCAATGCATCATTGATCGATTGCTCTTTGCTTGGCTTCACGTACTTCGGGAGCTTATTGAATTCAGTATCCACATTTCTTTTGATCGCAGAAAAGTCTTTATCAAGCGACTCGAATGCTGCACTGGTTGACTCAAGCTGTATACGTTCAGAAACTCTATGGTCGATGTTTTGGAACACCAGGAACACACATACAAAAACTAAACTAGCAATTAAACTATTTTTTAGAACAACTGTATCCATTTTAAAACCCTTTAACATTTCTTTGATATTTTTAGTATAATCACTTTAATGTCTTTAAAATTTTTTTAAAAAATATGTCTAAAGCCTCCAACGTTGAGCTCTTAAACTTTTATAGTCTTGTTAAAGTACCTTTTAAATATGCTCACAAAGAGGTGTTGTTCTCCATTTCTATTTTATATTTTAACGGTAAAACTAAATCATACGTTCATTATCACAAATTTGAAGATGAAGAATTGCAGACTGTTCTAGGGTATGTGGTTTCGGAGAGTCTGGCGTGGACCTTTGGATCTTTGAAAACTGATAAATTCACTGTTAATCAGAATTTTATTTTCAATACTGTGCAAGAAGTGGAAAAAAGCCTTAAAGAACAAATAAATGCTTTATATAAAAGCACGGGTATAAATGCTAAGTTTTCCATGCAATATGCCTTAAAGGATAAGCCATCTGCAGAAAACAACGACTTATTAGAGAAGATATTTGCGATTGATAAAATGCTACCATTTGCTTTTACATTTAATAATAACGGCGGTTATGAAGTTGCATTAAAAGAATGTTCGTTAAAACTAATTAATGATATTGGGTTTTTCGCTTAAAAGTCCTTAAACTATTAAATACCACTTCATTAATACTTATTTTTAATTATAATGTGGGGTATTAGTAGTTTTAAGTTAGGTCATTAATTAGTGAATAAGAAAACCCTTACCATAGCGATATTGTCAGTTTTGCTATTTGGTTGTGATAAGTTAAAGCCTTCAAATACTGATACTGCATCTCAAGAAGAACAAATAGATCCCATTGAAAAGAAAGTTGAGGAACAAGTTCGCAAATATGATGAACGTGTTACCACTTACAATCCATCTAACTACAAATTACCTCAATCAAGCCTTTCTACCACCAGCCACAAAGTAGCGTGTAATTTTGGTGTAGGGGGAGATCTACCAGCTTTGGCATCAAATGGCATGTTCTCACAGCCGTTATATCGTATTGAAGCTGAGCAGATCATGGATAAAGTTCAGGGCGATGTGATGTATGCCCCTTATTCAATCGCGACATCTGTTGAGGGTGATGTTTTATATGAATCTGAAATTGATAGCTTTGATCGACAGTTAAATACATTACGAAGTTATCAAATTAAATCATCTGAACAAAATATCATTTCGTCATCTGGCTTTTACACCAATTCAAACAAAGCTGTTCGTATGGCACCTATCCGCAGTTACCCGGTTGCTTATGTGAAGCGCTTGGACGGCGATATTGTTTCTACATCTATGTTTAATGATGCATGCGACAAAGAAGTAGGTGTACGTAACTACAAATGGCGCGAAATTGATGTGTCGGGCAAACCATATGCAAGTTTAGCATCCACTGTATCTGAGCAAATTGTTCGGGTGAATCAGTTTGGCATGTTCACCAGTGCATCAAATTTTTACAGCTACTTCAGTAGTGAGTTTGGCAACTTCTTGGATGCAAATAACAAGTTTAGATCCGCATTGGAGAAATCAGGACGTTTCCCTAAAGGTTCAAAAATCTACGTTCCATCTGAGATTAAAACGACTGATGAAACACTGGTGATTACGAAGAACCCTGAGCTTGAAATTACAGACTTCCAAAAAGACAAGGTTTTAGAGGCATACAACAAAGAGGCCAAAATACGGAATCTTGGCCAGATCGTATTCAAGGTCTACAACCTCAAAAACAATACTGTTTTCTATACACCATGGAATGAAACCAAGCACCGTGAAGCGGTCGAGTTTGAACCTATTGTTGTTATCGATGGCAAGGCTTATTCAGCAGTTTGGCATGTTCCTAATACTTTGACATTCAATGATTCGACCAGTGCTGGAAACTTAACGTATTACAACGCTACGGCGCATAACGCATTCGTCAATGCTGTTAAAGGTATATACCAAGGTCAGCAAAGCATGGTTGGTACAGAGCACGAAGATGATACCGAATATTCAATGAAGACTGCAGTTGAATACCAGAAAGCCCAGGCAGAGAAATAATATGGAATTAAGCACTATTGAAAAGAATACCGAAGCTCAAGACATTCAATCTGATGCGTATGACCAGCGTGTACATTCAGTATTGATAGTACCTGAACATGCCCTAAAAAAAATTGAGTCGATGATTTTGGCTACTGGTCATGTACAAAGTGACAGTACCAATCTTTTAGAAGTTTTAAGGCCAATGCCTGAAGAATTCAGAAAAGACGTTGATAACACCGAATTTACAGAAAAAGAAAACGGCGACATCGGTGATGCAGCCGTGGTCATTGTTGATGGTTTGATTCACGACACAAAACGCGGTGTTTGGATCTCTCAAAATTGGGGTTGTGGTAGTCCTAAATTCACCAAGCTTATTCAGGCTGGAGCTGAGCCACCAATTGAACTGATTGCCAAAAATAAGGGGGATAAGTTTAGTGCGACTTTAACGCACGAATTTCAAAAAGCGTATGAGCGAATGGGTTATACCCAAAAACAGGTCGGTTATATACACATCCTATCAAATGGTACACCAACGACTTTCTTTAACTACCTGAGTGACGAATTGCTGTGCAAACTGGAATTCATATCAGTAGACAACAACCGTTTAAACGCCTCACAAACTAACTTTTATAGTGCCGTAGAGCGAGGATCTGTTTCAGATTGGGGAGTGAGCTATCACAGAAAACCTTTTAACTTAGAAAATTACCCGATCAATTCTCTATTGGTGTCGGGATTAACAATAACTTTTATTTTGTACCTGATTTACAGCTATCTCTTTGGAGCTTAATACCAAATGAAATATTTAAACAGAACATCTCAAGATCGCGAAAAACATCATTACTTTAATCAACAACAGGGCGACAATAGAAAACAGCACAATCCGAACCATCGTCACCACTCTATTAGCTTAAATGATGTATTTCGGTCGTTATTAGCCCTTACTCAACTAGACAAAGACATCCCGACATTGATCAAGCTTTTTGAAGAACAAGGGCTTGAAATATGCGAAACGCGTGTACGCACTTGGTCAACACCCGTGCATATCAACAATAGACCAATACCACACATTATTTTTGTTGGTTTTATGAATTTACTTGAGTGCATCAATGCTGAAGCAAAACTCAAAGATATTAATCTGTTTGATCTGTCAGAAATCTTGGACGATATACGCAACTAACAATTATGTGGTTTAGCTATGACTGAAGAAATAAATAGTAATGAAAAAAAAGATGGTCCTATTACGGATGTAGGTAAAAAGTTTGCTGGTGCACGTAAAGACAACCCATCACCAGACTTCTCAGGCAACATGAATGGAATTAAGTCTGACAGCCTAGTGACTAAAAAGGAATATTGGCAAAAGCCTGATTTTAGAGCTGATGCCCAATCTGGCCATAAACCTGTAAAACATGCACTATTATTTTCTTTGGTCTATGCAAACTTAACCAACAAGCCTTTAGGGGGCGGTTGGTTTAGCATAGGTCAAAAGCAATGGGATGATGCCTACATTGCTACGCTACACTTCTTAAAAAACAAATATGAAAGCTCACACTACGAACGTTTAGAACAACTGACAGACGACTTTAATGCGTACATGACCGTTAAGTTTGGTGCTGGACGAAGTGAAAAAGATATTTTAGAACGCTACTCAGCTGGACGACATACCAATCGCAGAGTTAAACACCCACTATCATTTAGTTCAGACACACGTTTACGCTTAAAAAACTTAATCCCTTTAGGATGGCCAGACGATCGTGTACTTGATACGGATAATTATGGTGCCAAAAAATTATTAAACACTGAGACTGGTCAACATAAGTGGTATGCCGTTAAATCCATTTCAGCAAAGCGGTTTCAAACACTAGATGATTGGACGGAATACGACACATTCAATGCAGCACTAGAAAAAGTAAAAACATTTTTTCAGCCAATTTTAGATGAACGAGTCATAGAACCCAAAAAAGGACGCGCAAAACCACCCAAAAGACCGCGCTACGACAGAGTTGAAGTGCGCGAGGGTAAGGACCATCGAAAGGGTGAAAACATCGATAGCCAGTTGCTTATGGACTATTTCAAATTTTCTGGAGTCGAGTTCGGCAATTGGGTAAATCAAAAGGAACGTGCATGGTTTCTGAATTGCACGTATGACTCACTAATGGATCTTGTCGAACTTCTAGGTCTACCCGTTACGTTCGCATCTTTAGGCGGTAAGCTAGGAATAGCATTCGGTTCGCGTGGCACAGGCGTTGATAGCGCAGCAGCTCACTTTGAACCAGGTAATATGCTTATTCATTTGACCAAGACGCAAGGTGTTGGAGCACTAGCCCATGAGTTCGCGCACGGATTTGATTGTGTTTTGGCAAAACGAAACGGACTCAATAATAACTTTTTTAGCGAATACTTTCTTTACACCAGTAAAGGGCGTTACTCAGTACAGAATCATCAAGAGTCAGCATACAAACATCTTAAAGATGGCCAGACTGCAGATAAGTTTATCAAGCTGGTTAATTATCTTACTTTTAAGTCAACCAAATACCTTGATTACGAAGAAAGACAAGGCGGTACGGGCTTTATGAATAACGCCATGCACCTAGATCAATCACGGTCAATGTATTGGTCACAGCCAACAGAAATCTTTGCCAGACTGTTTGAATGTTGGGTGACGGATAAGCTGGCTGAAAATGATCAACAAAATGGGTTTTTGGTGCACGGCACAGAAGAGTCGGCAAATAGTTGGAATATGAAGTTAAGCGCATATCCAACAGGCAGAGAACGGGCAATTTTAGTTGATTTGATGGATGATTGGCTAAAAGCATTAGTGAGGTCGTGGACGAAATGAATGCAATCACTAAGACCTCAAAAAAAGAACGGATCTTATTCAATAATCCCAAAGCAACACGACTTTACAGGGAAGCAATAACAGAGCTTATTGCGTTTAAACCTTGGGAAGTTAACGCCACTGAGAATATGCTTACGATCTGCAACACCTACCGCTATGTCGTGAATAAACGTTGTTGTTTAGGGTACGAGTTTTGGTGTTACGACCGAAGCGAAAAAGAATGGGTACGTGTTAAGCCCTCAAGCGGTCGCCACAACTATGGGAAAAACTGGTGCAAAACAAATGACAAAAACAATGGTCTACAAGGCAGTAAAACGAGCAGATTTTGAGTATTCAAACGCAGCGCGTGGATACGTGTATCGGGGAGAGAAAATATCTGATGCTGAAGCGGAAAAACTAAAGCATAAATGGGCTAAAAAAGACCTGATGGACAATGCAAAAAAAGATGGATCGTTCACACCAGAATCATTAGAAATGTTCAAAACCTTGGTGAATCATGTATCACCACGGGAGTTGACCGCCAAACAGCAAGCTTTGACATACCATAGCCTTAAACGCTACACAGATTGCGTATTTAACCTTTATGAAGTCACCGCTAAACAAACACCTCCAGCAAAACTAAAACGACCGTACAGCATGCCTAGACTGGATGGTACGGATAACCCTTGGAACCAAGGCAAACGAGAAAACGATGTCTATATATACAAGGGGATTGAGTACAAAGGCATTGAAGCGGAAACAGCAATGCATAAAGTGGTGATTGCATCAGAATTAACGGCAATTGCCGGATTGGATAATCAGTTAGCGAATCTGGCCAACGAAACAGGTGTAGCGTTGTTTTCAGAATTTATTGAAGTTGCACACCAGAACAATGATTTAAAGGATTTAACATATGTAGTTTTTGATTATGTAAAACATCTAATTGTGACGATTGATCGCTATTTTGATTTAAAACTGAAATCTAACGTGTCGGTCAGTATTTCAGTGAACCGAGTAGCTGGCTATTCAAGGTATAGCATAGTTCAACGGAAATAGACGCACGAACGCAACCAGTGACATTACATGTGTCGTCAATGACAGCTTATGTGTCTCGAACGTGCACGTAATTTTGGATTGATTGGTTTGAATGCAGAAAATGTAAATTATGCAAAGTAACACCATGAATATAGCTGATGATTGTACGGTAGTACGTAGACCGTATCAAAGAATGACGACAGCTAACATGCTTAAGATTTGTTATAATAAACAAATTGTTAGTATCTAAACGACACATGAGCTGTCATTTTTTGGAAATTGCGACTACCCTATTCATTTTAATTCGAACTTTAACTTATGTTCACCTGAAGTCTAGTTAATAAAACTTTTAATAATTTTATTTATTATTTTCAATAACTTATATAAATAAAAAAATAATTATAAATTTTTGGTTCATGAACCTAATGAATTTATTGATACTTTTATAAAATAGAGTTAATTTGTCCGAGAGATATGGGTAGATATCTATTTTTGGTCTTTTTAGTGATTAGAGATATGACCATTGTCATCAAATTTTAAGGAATTCCTTAAGTTTTTTTCTTATAATTCAATAAAATAATTTTGAATACTCAAAAATTAAATGTAATATAAGTCACATTATGAACCGTTAAGTGAAATACGTTTTGCTTAAACGAATGATTGAGTTAGATCATCTAAATGATGATCGTGCTAGAAGACTCAGGTTTTACACCAAAATATTTGGCAGACTTTATTTTAAATACAATCCTAAACTGAATATAAAAAACCTTCGGAGGGCTTATTTGGCCAAACTAACCATCAACCTGAAAAAACTAAATTCTTACGCTAAGTATTTTTTCTAAAAGACACCGTACATATAGCATTACTTTATGTTAATAAAAATTTAGCATCATTTTTGACGCTTATTTGTTGTATGTGCAAAAGCAAGACATTTTAAATAAAGAATCTTTTAATATGAAAGTTACATATCCAGAGACAGGTATATACGAGCACGAACTCAAAGCAATTGATAAGATTAAAAAGGTCTTTGATCGTGGCGAAAAAACTAAAAACTGGCGAGCATATGCTGGTTTTGAATTTATGCATAAAAATGGAAAAAAAGCAGTAGCGAAAGGTAGTTCTGAGAAATTTGAATATGATCTCCTAATTATTACTCATGCAAACATTTTGGTCATTGAATTCAAGGACTGGAACGGTAAGGAAATTACAAAAGTTGCAGGAAAATGGTACGTAGGTAATAAAGAGCAAGATTCATGCCCTGTAGCTAAAAATGTAAAAAAAATGCAAATTATAGTTAATAAACTAAAGGATAAAGTTTCAGAAAAGAAAGCTAAGGGCATTACATTTCATTACCAAAGTGTTTCTCACTTTGTTGTCATGTGTGGTAAAGCAGATTATTCGCGCCTGCCTCCAGAAGATTTAGAGCACATTCTTTCGATAGATGAGTTTATACAATTAGCTCAACAGAAGAATTTTAATAATATGTTCCGCAAGCATCTGGAACGTGATGGTCGCATATATGATATTAAAAAAGAATATCACGCCATTATTGATGAAATTTTTGCGCCTGACCAAATTCAACCACGCTCTTTGATTATTAATAATCATGAACGAGGTGACTTGATCTTACCGCATCCTAAAAAGATTTATAGCGAGTATAAAGCGCATTCATTGACCATCGTTGGTGAAAAATCTTTAATGCGTTGTTGGGATTTTAATGAATTCAAGTTGAGTAACTCAAGAATGAGTCAGCCTCAACATCGATTCAACTTGATCTGCAATGAGCGCCGGGTTTTCCAAAAAATTAAAACAGAAAAGCCTGATCTTTATCAAAGTTGTTTGCACCCGATTACAAACCCAAGTCTTGATGACATGACATCAAAATATAATGAGTTGTATGAGTTGCCTGAGAACAGCTATCGAGTCAACGAATTCATCGGCGCTTATGCTGAGAAAATGTCTGAATCTGAGAAATTGGATTTATTCCAGATTTTGCTTGGTAAATTTAATCACCTACATCAAATGGGAATTACTCATGGTGATGTGGGTGATCATAGTGTGTGGATCTCTTATAAAAAGGAGATATTGCTATCCAATTTTTCGGCAGCAAATGATCAAACACAGCCCTCGAAAATTGACCCTGAACTGGCTAACGAACTCCCATTTTTGAATACAACAGCTCATCTTCCGAATCTTGCGCTGACAGCTGCACAAAAGGATGTGTATTGGTTAGGGCAGTTAATCCTTCATATTTGGAAGAATGCTCGACTGAGCCCACGTTCATTGAAAAAATTTAGTCTTGAGGAGCGAGATCAGAACCACTGGTTAGAGCGTATTTTAACACGAGCTTTGACAGGGAAATATGATAATGCATGTGCAGTATTCCAAGATTTCTTAGCTCAAAAACCTGCTGAACAAGTTAGTTATGAACTTGATGCAGATGTACTGAATCCATATTTAAATCAGACAAATACCTATATCAGTTACCCGATATTTGGCGCGCCTATTGATGCTAACCAAAATTTTACACTCTATGCATCAGGCAACATGTTAGTCAAAACATGGATGGGTAAAGTTGCATCTGCAATGACAACTTATCAAAAGAGTTGTTTTAAGCGATTCTTTGAAGAACTTAAAATGACGCAGGCTCTCAATTTGCCATACCTTCCTAAGATTATTGATTTTGGTTTATCAACTAGCACAGCATGTGTGTATCTAGTAACTGAAATGGTAAAGGGTGAAGCTTGGTCAACGGTTATTGAGGGCTTAACTGAGGATGAAAAAAATGAACTTTCACTTCAGTTATTGCATTCTCTGAAAAAATTTCATGAGCATGGCTTTCAACATGGAAACTTGGATGATGAAAAGATTCTAGTAGATAAAACAAACTTGAAAGTTAGTTTTAATGATTGCTTCCATCCTGAAGTACCACAACCTGATTCTTCTAATGCTTATTTCCCATCTGATATTGAAGATCCAACAGTCATTCAGTGTGACAACTTTACTGCATTGAAATTAATCGCAGATCTATACGATATAGACTTGGCTGTGGATGATGTGGCTTCAATGGATCCTACTTTATCCTGGCTAAATACAGCCTTGAGCATAGAAGGAATGGAAGATCCAAGTGTACGCTATATTGATAATTCTCGCTTTATAGAGGCATTTGAATGTAAGGGTGCTATTGTAAAAGAAGCTCCTCAGATTAGTATTTATACAAGTAAGGTTGAGACGCCCTTTACGATTTATCCCGAAAACGGCAAAGTTTATATCCAACTTGAGGCAGCAAGTGAGGGGGATTTTCGATTTACACTTAGCGGAATCAATGGCATGTTAAAAGGGTTTTATAAGCCCCATGAAAATCAATTAAGTTTCCTTGATTTTGTCAAAAAACAAGACCTGTGGTGGAAGGCTAGTAGGGATGCAGATCTGACTATTGATGTTAGCATTGAAGTCCACCCGATATCTGGGATGAGTAAGCGTGACAACATTGTAGAGTTAAATGACTTCTTAGCAAAAGATCAAAACTTTAAGGATGCTATTGAACAGTTTAAGCAAGCACAGCTCAAAAGGACTCAAGAGAAAGAGGAAACATTACGGGCTCTGCGTGAACAAAAAGCATTACAAGAAGAGATAGGCGATGTTATAGCTACTGATGAGCTTATGGCACAGCCAATGAGTCATCTGCCTACACATAGCCACTTAATTGATATTGAAACGAAAGAGTTGTGGAAAAAAGTCATGGCGACTGAGCGTCATGCACATCCTACAATCACTCTGTCTGAGCCGTTAAAGATAGTTTCGAGCAAACATTTTAAAGATTCAAAGAGTGCTATTGCATACTATGACTCTGCAGAAGATGTTTCAGCTAAATTTTCAAAGACCGATAAAGTCGATGTAATGTGCACTAAAGAAACTGGGGCGGGAGGTGATTACACTTTCTGCATAGGTACGGTGAATATTGCGCAATCAAAAGTCGGAGAATTGTGGATCGATTTTTGTAAAAAAACAAATGAAGTTCCTGAAGAAGCAACACTGTTTCTACAAAGCAAGGCAGATAAGTCATCTAATCGGAAACGTGCAGATGCTCTGACAAATATTCTGAGTAATAAGGCTGTCATTGAAAATCTCGTAGATTACTTTGAACCATCATTAGTGATTGAAGCAAAAGATTATGAGATTGAAGTGCCTGATGAAGATCTAGATCACTATAACAAATACAAAAATGGGGAATTGGTTAAAGCCCTCAATCCATTACAACGTAAAGCGTTCCGTAATGTGCTTAAGTATGGACCTGTATCACTATTAAAGGGACCACCAGGAACCGGCAAAACTGAATTTATCTCTATACTGGCTCACTATCTCTATGATAAACAAAATGTATCTAACATCTTAATTGTTAGTCAGTCGCACGAAGCTGTAAATACAAGTGTTGAGCGTATACGTCAGCTATGCACAGAGTATGACACACCATTAAGTATTGCTCGAATAAGCAATAAAGAGAGTGCTGTGTCTCCTGAATTAAAAGATGTCTATACAGGCTCAATTATTACGAGCCAGATAGAGCTGTTTAAGTCTAATATTAAAGAAAGAGTGCTTGAGCTTGCAAAAGATTTATCACTTGAAGCTGAATACTTGAGCGATCTTTATGAAATCAGAGTCACTATTTTAAATAGTCTTAAATCTGCGTATCAGTCAATCGACCAAGATGATCTTGATCAAAAGTTTAGCTTCTCATTAGAAGAGTATACCCAGGCTTTCAAATCAGCAATGCATAAGCTGAAGAGCATGTTTGACGGAAATCAAGACTTTTGGGATCAACTGGAAGACTGTATCAATGATAAAGAGATAACAGTATTAAACCAGTTAAATAAGATCGACATGATTACGTTCGCAGCACTTAATCAATACTACGGGGTATCTAATGAGGAAGGACTTAAAGCGAAAGCCTTGATCAATATTGCCCTAGATTATGAACCATTAATTGAAAGCCAAAATGCTAATTATGAAAGTTTCCTGGTCAAAACAAGGCAATTAGTCTGTGGCACATGCGTTGGTGTTGGCCAACAAAGTATTGGAATCGCCAATCACGTATTTGATTGGGTGATTATTGATGAAGCAGCACGTTCAATCGCTTCAGAATTGGCAATTGCAATGCAGTCAGGTGCACGTATTTTATTAGTTGGGGATCAAGACCAACTTCCTCCACTATATTCGAGCGATCATAAAAAGGCTTTAGCTAAGCAACTTAAGATATCAGATGATGATTTGGAAGATAAATTACAAAGCGACTTTGGCCGTATCTTTAATTCACATTATGGACTAAAGGCTAGTTCAGAACTCTTGTCACAGTACCGAATGAGTCCGAGCATCGGCGAATTAGTTTCAGACTGTTTTTATGAAGGAAAACTTGAAACTGAAGTTGTCGATTCTCGTGGTTTAAGTGATGAAGAGCTGAAAGAAATTAAGTTAAAGCGGATTGTGCCTGATAACTATGCATCCGACATCGCAATAGAATTGAATTCAACAGTTACTTGGGTGGATACTGGGAATGCTGAGCATTTCAAAATGGAGAAAGGTAGTAGTATTTATAACCCACATGAAATTAATGAAATTATCGATTTTCTTCAGCGGATTGACCAAGACAAACTCTTGTTAAATAAATTAGTGCCAGAGCCTGATTCCCTTAAAGAGCCTGCTATTGGTGTAATTTGTACCTATGCTGAGCAAAAAAACCGGTTAAGAAAAGCCTTCTCTTTGTGTGAAGTGTCAGATGCATTGAGATCAATTGTGCGTATTGATACGGTGGATAGTTATCAAGGTAAACAGAATAAGATCATCATTCTCTCAGTTACGCGAAATGATCCAACTAAGTTTCCTGCATTTTTGAAGTCACCAAATCGTGTGAACGTGGCTTTATCTCGCGCAATGGATCGTCTTGTAATCTTTGGTGCGTCAGAAATGTGGCAAGGAGTCAACAGTAACTTACCTTTAGGACGCGTATTAAATTACATCAAGTGCCGTGAGAATCAGACTTTAGAATATCGATATATTTCAAAACGCGCCATTGTCAAAATAGTACAAAACAATCCGCACATTAATAAAAATAGATCAAAAAAATATAGAAAGGCAGGGGTATAACTCATGGAAAATTCACTAAGAAGCTATCATGACGTAGATGTTACATTGCCATCACAACTATTCAATGTGGCATTTAGCTATACCACAACAGATACCTTAGATTTTATTGATTCTATGGTATTGCGCCTATTGGTAATTGCACCACTTTCTGCTGAAAAAATAGCGCGGTTCTTAGGGTTATCTAATCATGAAACAGATGTGCTATTAACTAAATTATTAAAACAAATGCAGATAAAACATCTTGAAGATGATCGATTTGCTCTGACTCAGCGACTTGAGAAAGCATTCTCGGATGTTTGTGCAATTCCTTATGTAAATAAGATTGAGGACAATATTCAAAAGATGAGTTTTGAGATGATTGGCTTGAATCCTGAGCCAGTTAATCCCAACGCATCTGACAATGGGGCAAATTCAATTAAATTAGATGCTTCTAACCAATACCTTTCAAATGGTGAGTCTTTGGTTAGTAAGGAGTTTCAGAAAAATTTTCGATTTTATTTCAGCCAAGGATTAGTTAAGTTGAATCCATCAGTGGATGAAAAGAAGCTGCAACTGTATAAAATGAGCCAAGTGGAAAAATTGCGAGACCATTCTCGTCGTTTTACATTACCATTGACGCTTGATGAGAATTATACACCTACAGAGATTAGTGATTTTAATCACATGGAAAATCTTAACAAAATCGAAGATTCTCTTTACGCTGCTCTTAGATCAGCTAAGAAGCCACAAAATATTGAGGATATTCTAAAGGTACTCCATGAATTAGATATGGAGGATACTTTTTCAGTTGAATCTATTTTTAGCGAGAATAAGCTTAATTTAGATCGCTTATTTAAGCTAGAACACAAATCCAATGAATACTTTATCGGGCCAATATATTCTAAGGAAAATTCAGACCTGTTTTTCAAAACAATCAAACAATATCAAGACCAGAATAATGATGATAAACAGCTGTATTGGTTAGCTCCATCAGATGAATTTTGGGGTAAGTCAGATAGATTTAGTGATTTTATTGATCGTTTATCGACAACCACAATTACCAAAAACTTTAAATGCTTCTTACCAGTGGCATACAGAAATGATAAACAATCAATCGCAAGTTATAAAAAACTAATCACAGCTGAGGCAGGAGCCAAGCACTTTCTAACGTTTAAGGAAAGTAGTGTAGTTTTTGACGGTAATTTTGAGCTTTTGGTTATGAAAGACTCTTTTTGTGTTTTGATTATTCACGTTAGTGATTCATCCACAAATATTTTAACAACAGTGCCTGTGGGTATTATTGTCAAAAATAAGGCTATTGCCCAATCGTTTTATAAGTTTTTTGAAGACTTAGAGAACGATGGAGAGAACTTCTTTGGTTTATTAAATTCTAAAAAATAGAATAATCATCTTAAAAAGCTAGCAGATTTGCTAGCTTTTTTAAACTCAAATTAGAGTGGCAACAATCCAGACCAGACATTTCTACTTTGAAGTGGCTTTGTTGCACAAAGATTTGAAATGCAAAGCGCCCCTAATTGAGCCAAATTTAAGGCGTAACTTGGGTAAGTGGTCGACCTAATTCCGTAAATCTGTTAAGGACTGCTACACGTGCATGGATCTCATTCACTTGGCTATCAAAACTCCTTGCACTGAGTTTATCTCCTAATAATTTGATGCAATGCATCTTAGTTTCAACCAAACTTCGCCGATGATAGCCTGACCATTTTTTCCATAGTGTCCTGCCTAAACGTTTAATTGTTCGAAGTAATTCATTTCGCTCTAGCGAGCTACTCTTTGTATCTTTCCATGGTTTCGCATTTTTTCTAGGTGGAATCACCGCATGCGCTTGCCGATCTGCAATGACCTGACGGCATTGCTTGGTGTCATAAGCCCCATCGGTATAAACAGAGTCAATCCGCTCATCTTGTGGAATCTGATTAAGTAAATCACCAAGCACCTGTGAATCACTGACATTATTGGTTGTAAGCTGAACTGCTCGTATTTGTAGGGTTTTAGCATCTATACCAATATGAAGTTTACGCCATTGGCGACGATATTCAGGTCCATGTTTCTTGCGTTTCCATTCGCCCTCACCTAGAAACTTCATGCCTGTAGAGTCCATGAGTAGATGCAGCCCATCGCTACTTTTTTGGTAGCTGATTACAATATCAATATGCTTTTGTCTTCTACAAAGCGTGGTGTAATCTGGAGCTATCCAATTTAATCCGCAAAGTTTAATCAGACTTTGCACAAAGCCAGTGACCATACGTAAAGACAGACGGAATAAGGATTTAATCATTAAGCAGCATTGGATGGCTGCGTCGGAGTAGGTTTGATTTCGCCCTTGTTTGCCTTTTGATGGCGCATACCATTGCGTAGCAGGATCAAACCAAATGGCAATATTTCCTCGACTCATGAGTGCTCGGTTATATGCGGGCCAATTGGTTGTGCGGTAGATTTTGTGTGTAGGCTTCTTCATTTGAAAATTATATCGCTGAAAAACCCTTTACAGATAGGTTTGTGCAACAAAGCCATTCAGAATTGAAATAGAAAAATTTAAAAATAAATAACTTGGAAATAGATTTTATGATAAAATTCAATCAGCTATATTAATTTCTACACTTATGTCTGCACTACAAAAAATTAATGAAGATATGATAGTGAATCTTCCTAAGGGTGATTTACACGTTCATTTAAATGGAGCTATTCCAACAAATTTAGTTAAGGAATTATTAGCAAAAAATACAAATGGAATTCCCTCAAATTTTGATATTAATAAAGATTTAAATATTCTCGAACCACAAAAAAATCTGCAAGATTATTTAAAACCATGGAAAGTCTTAAATTTAATACCTAGATCGCAGAGTGATTTAAATAAAATAGTATTACAAACATTTTTTAGTTTAAAACGGCTTTGTTGTATAAACATTCTTCAAGATACTGATTTTTAAGGATTTGTTTAAATTTTAATCCAAAAATAAATTAAACAAAATCATAGTCTTAGATATTTATGCAACAAAGCCCCATTAGAGCTAAACTCCATTTACTAATGTCATATTTAAATCTAATGGTATGAAAGTACTATCAAATATACTGTTTAAATTACAGCGATTTCATTCTTGCTTCCATTATTTCGAATTTGAAGTCTTGGAACCATTGAATTATTTAAGTAATCATAAATAACCATTTCAGGATGATGCAGATCAAATGCTTGTCCAAACCATATACAAGCAGCATTGGATGCACATGGTAAGACATGAATTTTGGTAATTCCTTTATCTGTTAGACTATGAAATAACGCATGAATATCTTGCATGAAACTTAGTCCTCGTTCAGGATTTCTTATTGCTCCATTCCCCATATATTCTGGTTTAGCAGTAATGTTAATTACCGGATGTCCTAATTCAACAGCCTTATTTTTAGAGGTTTCTGGATCAGCAGTGAGATTCAATCTAATAGTAATTTCAGTACAATCTTCTATTTCACTGAAATTATTAATTTCATACGCTTTGGTTGTACATATAAGATCAGGCCACATCCAACAACTTCCATCCCTATACATAAGCATAGGTATAAATTTCCCTTTATTTCCTAATTTACTTCCTAATGCTATTAGGCATGGCATAGGGCCGAAGCCAAAAATAGCTACTCTCTTATCATCAAATTTAGTTTCCCTAAGTAATTGTTCTGTTTGAACTTCAAATTCTTCTAAAAAATACTTTTTATAGAACTCATCAGCTGAAGCTCTTAAATGAGCTGGTAATGGTTCATGAATTAGTGTCTTATCTTTATGCAAAATAGATTTTAATGGGAGAAGGCAGCTTGCAATATCACGTCGTGAAGGAGACTGAGGAATATTGCGATTCACGGGCCAGAAAAATAAATACACTGGCATAGGAGTAAAGCTTAAAGAATCTAATAAATCTTCGCATTGTGCTGTGAAATTACTTCTCATTTGCGAGAGTCTTGAAGCTGTATATTCTGCGCCAGCAACTTTATCAATTAACCTATGATGTTTTTCACATAATAATAAAATATTCGTTGGATCATCTGATAGTTGATATGAGAAGAAGGGGATACCGCGAGTAGAATTTTCTGATGCTGCAACATTATGAGCTAAAACGCCATATGTACCTTCAAATCCAGTTATTTCATCTATGTTTAATTTTGCACCACATCCTTTAAACATACATCGGCCATGACTTGAGAGATAAATCTGGTTTTTATCTTTTTCAGATAAATCGTTACCCCTACCTGTAAGATGCTCAAAATCAAAAATTCTTTTTATGAAATATTCTAATTGGTTTACAGGGTTTGGTTTTTGTTTAGGAATCTTTCTAGGAACAAAATCTACATCTTTAACTTCGCTCTCTTGAGAGGAGGTTAAATTCCATGTTTCTTTTAACTTTTCAAAATCATGTAGAGTGTGGGCATCAATTATGTGACCTTGAAGAAAGCGTGCATAAATGGAAATTTTTTTGGCAAGCAATCTTCGGACAAAAGTTAAAGTATCATCATAATTGAGAATTATACGGAAAAAACTTTCAGGGCTTTTATTTTTCAATAAGACAAAAATTATATTTTTACGTTCTTCATCAACTAATACACCTAATGAATCTATACAAATATGCTTTAAAATTTCTTCTATATATTTATTTGCATTTGATAAATCATCTATTGCTGATAAAGAAGTCTGTAAACTTAGGGATGGGTCTAGTTGCATTTTCAATTTAACTCAATATAACCTAACAGTTTGATTTTAAAATTTTTTCTACCAATCCAGATTCCAGTTTTTACTCTTCCGATTATTAAATATAAAACTGGGTCATTAAGATTGGTAATGCCATTTAGAACAGTATCTATATCCCTTAAATCGGTTGGAGAGGGTGTTGGTACATCTTCAGGATGTGTATGCCATAGGCCTTGAAAATTATAGAATTTTTTAGATTCGTTCCAAGCTTGTATTAAAGCATATTGGTGGGACTTTGACCTAAAGAAAGACATACGTGTTTGACAGTCTCCTTCCATAGGAGAGGTAAAGCTTTCAATGATTTTAGCTTTAGTTTCTATGTCTGTTCTTCCAATTAGAATGCCACCCGATTCTGGAGAATCTGATTCTAATTGTATAAATTGCTTTAAACTCTTTAAAACATTTGCTTGAATAATAAAGACTTGGCCTGTAGGTGTGTCACATTTAATCCTCCCTTGAGTTATGTATTGCAACATGGGCATACTTCTTTATAAATTTCTTTTAAATTCAATATATTAATTCCATTTGAATTATTTACTGAATTATAAAAAGGGGTAGTAATTATTCCATTTTTATTTGCATTCTGATTGTCGCCAGAAATAGAAACAAATCCTAATTGTTGATTCAGGACATATTCAGAAATATAGCTTGCTAGCTTCATGCAATTTAAAGAAGAGAAGGGGGTAAATGCACCAGCACACCCTGTAATATTTTTAGCAATTAGCTGTCCAGATTGTACATATTTATACATAGGGGTAAGACTTTTATTTGATTTTTCATCAAAATATAAGCAGTTTAAACATCCTACATGTTTATTATTGAAAGAAATAAAATGTCCACCTAAATCATAAGGTTCTAACCAGCCTATTATTACTTGAATGTTTGCACTTATTTCATAAATAGTTTTTACGAGAGAAATCTCAGTAGGAGTATGGCCAATTGCTATGATGATAGTATCAATATCTTCAGTAATTTTTGATTTTATCCAGCTTTCACCATGGCTTACGAATGGAAAAATAGTTAATCCGGGCCTTTCTATTAAAAACTTATTAGCTAAAGAAGTAGATTTATAGGTATTAACATACTGCAAACCTAAAGAATGACGATAAATATTATCTGTTTTTAAAAGCTCTGGATCTATGAAAGAAAATTTATTTACGCCTGTTTGAGCTAATATCTCTGCAATCTTTGAGCCTAAAGCCCCACATCCGATAATCGCTATATGTCTTGTTTTTTTCTCTTGCCCCGTTCTATTTAATAAATAATCTATCCACGCTCTTTGTGTTAAAGAGACTTTAAAGCCTTTGAAGGATACTTTTTCTTTGAAAGAATACCAAATGGCATAATAAAAAATCACATAAGCAAATCCATGTTCATTTGGAATTCCCACTAGGGCATAATGATTGCCTTGTTTTAACAAAGATCGTTTGTTCTCATTAGAGAGGGTATTAACAATTTTTAGAAAATAGTCCTCATTAAAATAATCTCCTATATCTGGTATGGGGAAAACAGAAGCATCTTCTAATAATATCTTATGAATTTTTACTTTTGTGAGCTGGTTGTGGTTTATGTAAGAACTATCGCCATCATCAATATGCTCTAATATTTGATGATTCCCTTTTGATGATTTTCTTAACCAACCATATAAATTAAATGTAGAAGTAGGGTCGCAATGTAATATTACATCCTCATTTATATTTTGAGTGCTGCCTAAATATCCTTCTAGTTCGTTATACAAGCTTACTCGGTTGTTTAATTGAAAATTAATAAAAGATTGCTTGAGTATATCTATAGCCCTTTCAAAGAATTCAGTAATAAGTTCTTTATGTCTATAGCCTTCAAAGTTTTCACCTTGATGATCCGTAGTACAAATTTCCCCACTTTGACTCACATGATCTAAGGCAGACATTGGTCGTGTCAATATTCTAAAAATGGGAGGTATCGTCCAATTAGCTCTATTTTGAAAAATTAGACCAAGGCAAACCTGTTGTGTATTAATGAGAAAATCAAATTTTAGATTAACCCAATCCTTAGTAATAGAAGTGACATGGATATTTTGAGCTCCATGTTCACTTAATAGCTTTTCAATATTGTCTAACTTTGGGTTATCAAAAAACATTGAGTTTTCCTAAGCAGATTTTCCTTCTTGAGTGTAATAAGTTTGTACTACTGGTTCGGACACTTCTTGTATTTCAGGGATAGGGAATTGTCTTCCAAAAGTTTTATTTAAAATTTTGCAAGCTTCTACTGTATCAGTTTCCTCATTTACAGCTTCTAAAGATGATTTTAAATCTTCAAGTTTTGATTTTAAGTGCTCCATTTGTTTTCGGGTCAATTTTTCGAGTAAGTCTACACCTTGATGTGCAGGTAAATTAATTACGAGTCTGAAGTAATACTCGTTATTTTCTGGATCAATGCTAAAGGTAGTGAATTGATCTAATACATTATTTACTATAGAAAGTAATACCTTATTATCATTCTCATAATCTTCAGCTGTTATATGCTCATATACAGCTGTAGTGATAGCAATACTCTTAAAAAAATCTAGACCTTTCTCATTTCGCCATTGTTTCAAGTAGCGAGTACATCGTCTAAACTGATGACGTAAATCTGAATCATCTTCAAATTTTCCCAAAATTGTATCGGTAAGTTCAGTAGGATTTGAAATATCCCAAGTCTTAAGGTCTTCAGAGGAGAATTCCTTACCTCGAGCTAGATACATATTGCCTTTGTCGTCTTCAGCGTAGATGGGCAGATCTACATGATAATCGGGACTACCATTTTTGAGATAAGTGACAGTTACGCAAGGTCGTTTGATCGTTACAGTTCTATTTGAATGAGTTAAAGCATCTCTAACAATTTTTTTAATTTCTACTGAGCCATATTCCTCTTTGTCACAATCTAATAAAACTCCTACATCAATATCATAATCTCCATTCTTAGGCTTAATCCCTGTGCCCAAGGCATAACTACCTTGATTAAAGTATTCAACAAATTGAGGACCATTTGGATCCTTTTTGAGTTCATCTTTTAAGGTGCTAATCAAAAGGTCACGTTTTTCACGTAATGTACTTTCTTCGTCATAACGACCTAATCGAATATTTGTGTGGAACTTAGCATAGTGTTTTTGTGGATTCGCCATATTGTTGTATTCCTGTAGTGCTTTTGTTGTTATGGGGATCTCCTATATTAAATACAAGTTAAGACATTAAAAAAAATAGAATTTTTAAAGGGAAAATTTAATCAAAAAATATTTAAACAAACGATGAGATGTATCAATCTCCAATTTTTAGCATTCCTTCCCAACTAAAATAGTTTTGAGTCAAATTCTTTCTGGACATCGCCCATACACGACCATGCATCTTGCAAGGTCCAATTACGGCATCGCCACCACAGAGTAAAAAGAATGTTCAAAATAAACAGTCTAAAAATTCTGAATAGCCTTTTAGAACAGAGAGTTAAGGCACACAATTTAAAATAGTCAGTGAGCCTATCAAAATCCTCATGTATGAAACCTAAGAAGTTCCACATTTTTCTGGGTATACAAGCCTAAATTTTATGGAAAGAATTCATATGCTGCTCCTTTAGCTAAAAGAGTATTCAGCTTACGATTCGTGGTTATTTTCAACAGTGCCTTCTGGTAAGGGTCGGCACCTGCACATCAAAAAAATCTCCCCCCAGAGTACGGCTGTTTCTATCGGGGGTAGAATATTCATTCTGTTACTTTAGACTATAGCCTAACGGAACAAAATAAAGTCTTAAAAAGCAACTCAAAAACCGTATTTATAGACTTAATATTTAATTTCGGTACAATATGTATTTAATTATCTAAACTCTAACGGTACAGAATGCCTAATCAGGTCGGATATATTCGAGTCAGTTCAACTGAACAAAATACTGAACGTCAATTAGATGGAATCAGCCTGGATAAGACCTTTACTGAAAAGGCAAGCGGTGGTAGCCGTGAACGTCCTCAGTTAAATGCAATGCTCGACTATCTGCGTGAAGGTGATACGGTGCATGTTCATAGTATTGATCGTCTGGCACGTAATACAAATGATCTGAACGAAATTGTGAATAGTCTGAATGATCGTGGTATAACCATTATTTTTCATAAAGAGAATTTGACCTTCAGTCATGATGTAGCACAATCGGCAATAAATAAACTCATGTTTCAGATGCTTGCTGCATTTGCAGAGTTTGAACGCTCCATGATCCGTGAGCGTCAAAAGGAAGGAATTGCAAAAGCCAAAGCGAAGGGCTTATATAAGGGAAGAAAGCGGAAGGTTGACTATGTTGAAATACGAAAAGCAATGGCTGAAGAAAATTCAACATTTAGAGGTGTTGCAGAAAAGTTTAAAGTAGGGATAGCAACAGTACAAAGAGCTTTAAAAGAAGAAACTAATAATCAATAAGGTTGATTAATGAAGACGCTTAGATATTCAAATTTAGAAAAGATCATGACCATTTATACTGAAATTTCTACTTATATTACATTTCATAATGCGACTGGTTTAACAGATATAAATAAATCAATGGAAGATTTTTGAACCGTACCGGGTTTGTCGGAGACCAAGCTTTCTGAGAGAATGTCCCGATGAAAAAAGTAAAATATACCCCTGAAATCAGAGAAAGAGCGGTTCAATTATTGATTGAATCCGAGAAAGATTATCCATCGAATTGGGCTGCGATCACCGCTATTGCTCCCTGAGCAGTATACTGCGCAAGGGTTGTACTCCTGAAACACTACGTGTTTGGTATCAAAAATATTTAGATAAACAAAATCCAGTTAAAGTACAGCAGCTTTCAGACCAAGAACGTATCAAACAACTGGAACGCGAAAATAAAGAACTGCAACGTGCCAATGAAATTCTACGTAAAGCAGCCGCTTTTTTCGCCCAGGCGGAGCTCGACCGCCCACACAAATAATGGTGGATTTTATCCATAACAATAAAGAGCTATATGGTGTTGAGGCGATTTGTAGGATTTTACCGATCGCAGCTTCAACCTATTACCGGACTCTAGATCTCTGCGAAAATCCAGAACATCGAGCAAAGCGAGATTTACATGACTTGCATCATGCTGAGGAGATTAAACGAATTTGGAAGGAAAGTTCAGGTCGGTATGGTGTACGTAAAGTCTGGCAAAAACTGAAACGTGAAGGCTATATTATTGCACGCTGTACTGTTGCTCGATTAATGCAAAAGCTAGGTATACAAGGTGTTTGGCGTGGTAAGAACAAACAAACCACCCGTAGCCGAGATGATCAAAAACGAGCGGATGACTTGGTGAAACGTAATTTTAGTGCTGATCATCCTGACCAACTGTGGGTGAGTGACTTTACGTATATTCAAACAAATTCAGGCTGGGTCTATACTGCATTTATTATTGATGTGTTCTCACGAGCAATTGTTGGATGGAAAGTATCGACACGGATGAATACAGATATGGTGCTCGATGCATTGGAGCAAGCATTTAGGGCGGCAGAGGGGGCTGGAACGCTGAGTGCGCCCATGCCGCATTGCAAAGCAAAAGATAATCGGATAAAATGTAGCAATTCATATTCGTAAGCGTGGAGTAATCAGATGGGAAATTCCAAGTCAGCAGACAAGTAAGCCGCAACAACCAGTATTGTTGTTGCGGCGCTCTGTAAGGCTAGTCTCATCTGATTGCTGACGAGCAGACGTCGCCCGGTATTCCTTAATCGAGGGTTGATTCGTCATGACCACCACACGCCCCGCGTGGGCCTATACGCTGCCGGCAGCACTGCTGCTGATGGCTCCTTTCGACATCCTCGCTTCACTGGCGATGGATATTTATCTCCCTGTCGTTCCAGCGATGCCCGGCATCCTGAACACGACGCCCGCTATGATCCAACTCACGTTGAGCCTCTATATGGTGATGCTCGGCGTGGGCCAGGTGATTTTTGGTCCGCTCTCAGACAGAATCGGGCGACGGCCAATTCTACTTGCGGGCGCAACGGCTTTCGTCATTGCGTCTCTGGGAGCAGCTTGGTCTTCAACTGCACCGGCCTTTGTCGCTTTCCGTCTACTTCAAGCAGTGGGCGCGTCGGCCATGCTGGTGGCGACGTTCGCGACGGTTCGCGACGTTTATGCCAACCGTCCTGAGGGTGTCGTCATCTACGGCCTTTTCAGTTCGATGCTGGCGTTCGTGCCTGCGCTCGGCCCTATCGCCGGAGTATTGATCGGCGAGTTCTTGGGATGGCAGGCGATATTCATTACTTTGGCTATACTGGCGATGCTCGCACTCCTAAATGCGGGTTTCAGGTGGCACGAAACCCGCCCTCTGGATCAAGTCAAGACGCGCCGATCTGTCTTGCCGATCTTCGCGAGTCCGGCTTTTTGGGTTTACACTGTCGGCTTTAGCGCCGGTATGGGCACCTACTTCGTCTTCTTCTCGACGGCTCCCCGTGTGCTCATAGGCCAAGCGGAATATTCCGAGATCGGATTCAGCTTTGCCTTCGCCACTGTCGCGCTTGTAATGATCGTGACAACCCGTTTCGCGAAGTCCTTTGTCGCCAGATGGGGCATCGCAGGATGCGTGGCGCGTGGGATGGCGTTGCTTGTTTGCGGAGCGGTCCTGTTGGGGATCGGCGAACTTTACGGCTCGCCGTCATTCCTCACCTTCATCCTACCGATGTGGGTTGTCGCGGTCGGTATTGTCTTCACGGTGTCCGTTACCGCGAACGGCGCTTTGGCAGAGTTCGACGACATCGCGGGATCAGCGGTCGCGTTCTACTTCTGCGTTCAAAGCCTGATAGTCAGCATTGTCGGGACATTGGCGGTGGCACTTTTAAACGGTGACACAGCGTGGCCCGTGATCTGTTACGCCACGGCGATGGCGGTACTGGTTTCGTTGGGGCTGGTGCTCCTTCGGCTCCGTGGGGCTGCCACCGAGAAGTCGCCAGTCGTCTAACCGACGACTGGTAGCAGGCCCGCTCCGATGCGGCGCACTAACCATCGAAACCTCGTGAATGTCGGTATCCTGTCTGGCAGGATACCGCTCATTTCCCTTGTTCAGTTCATCGCCGTCGCCGAGCATCTGAATTTTCGGCATGCGGCCAAGGCACTTGGTATCAGCTAGTCGAGCGTCAGCGCGCGTGTGAAAGCGCTGGAGGATAACCTTGGTGTCCTGCTATTTGAGCGCCATGCGCGGGGCGTTCGGCTAACAGACGCAGGCAGGCACTTCATGGGGCACTGTTGCAAATAGAGATTTGAGTCGATGATGTTCCCTTTAAAAAGTACTTAGAGACCGAAAACCCTGTTGATTAGACACACTTCACCCTGAGGCTGACCATAATAAAATGACGATGCTTGTCCTTTACGTAGTGCACGCATGACTTCAATACCTTTAATTGTGGCATAAGCCGTCTTCATAGATTTGAATCCTAATGTGGCCCTGATGATCCGCTTTAGCTTGCCATGATCACATTCAATCACGTTATTTTTATACTTAATCTGCCTGTGCTCAAGGTCTGGTGGACATTTACCTTCCCGTTTTAACCGTGATAAAGCACGTCCATATGTGGGTGCTTTATCCGTGTTGATCACTTGTGGAATTTGCCACTTCTTCACATTATTTAAAATTTTTCCAAGAAAACAATATGCTGATTTGGTATTACGTCTAGAAGAAAGATAAAAATCAATAGTATGGCCACGTTGGTCAACTGCACGGTATAGATATGCCCATTTGCCATTCACTTTTACGTAAGTTTCATCCAGATGCCATAAATGTCGATCTGTAGGATTACGCCAATACCAGCGTAAACGTTTTTCCATTTCTGGAGCATAACGCTGAACCCAACGATAAATTGTGGTGTGATCAACATTCACTCCACGTTCGGCCAGCATTTCCTGAAGTTCACGATAGCTGATGCCATATTTACAATACCAACGAACAGCCCAAAGAATGATTTCACCTTGAAAGTGCCGACCGTGGAAGGGATTCATCTGCTGTATCTCGAAATAAATAAGATATTTAGCTTATCATGTCAGCCTATTTGCAACAGTGCCGTTGATCTTCCGTCCTTCATGCATGAGGGCCACAGTGCCATCCGGGTACTCCAGAAATGAAATGTATTGCCCAACAAGCTTATGATTCAGCTCTGTCGGTTCAAGCAGATAAATACACTTGTCATAGGTGATGGTTAGGTTCTTCGTGACCTTACGCGGTTCCTGCCAAGTGAATATATCCTCCAGCTCAGCATCAGATTCCGTTAAAGATCGATGTAAATTCTTCGAGTTTCTCGCACACTTGGCAAACTTCTGATTGAAGTGCTCAATGAAGCAGGGTAGCCATGCATTGGCTTCGGCAATTGAACTGATGCCTTCCAGACGCATCTCCTTGATCAAACGGTCTTGAAGGGTTCTATTCGCGCGTTCTACGCGACCTTTAGCCTGTGGTGAGTTGGCAAAGATAATATCAATATTTAACTCATTCAGAATCCGCCCAAATTGCGTGATCTGGCTGTCTTGGCTGGATTTCTGATTCACTCTGAATACCGAATGTTTGTCGCTATAAAAGGCCAGAGGCTTGCCGTATTGTTCAATGTAGGCTCGGGTTGAAAGCATATAGTCAAAGGTCGTTTCCGCCTCACAAAAGCGCAGATGCAACAGCTTTCCAGTGGCATCATCGATATACACCAATAAACAGCACTTAGCAGCGCGTCCTTCAAACCAGTCATGATATGAGCCATCAATCTGGATCAGCTCACCGAAGCAATCACGGTTATAACGTGGCTGATATGGACGTTTCAGGCGCTTGGATCGAGGAATCCAGAGGTCATTGGCCGTCATCCAGCGCCGAACCGTTTCTACCGGGATATGCAGGCCAAACATGCTGCTGAGCTTCTCATGCGCCAAGGTAGGACCAAAGCCCAGCAGATGTTCAGAAATAATGGAAAGACATTTTGATTTTAACAAGTCATCATGGCGACGATGACCCGGTTGACCACGACTGGCATGTGCCAGACCTGAAACACCGTCTTGATTGAGCTTCTGCAATAACCGGGTAATTTGACGGGTGGAAAGATTCAGGATTTCAGCAGCACGGACCTGGGTAATACGATGATCTCGAACGTCTTGCAGAACTGCAAGACGTTGAATTTCCTTGTCAGACATAGTGATCAACATCTCTAATTTATATCCAGTCCATGATGGTAAAAACCATCATAAACTAGACATTTTTATTGGTGAGAATATAGACACTTTAAATGGTTTCTAACAAGGTTACTTCACATAAGAAATTTTATGTTAAATGATTGTTAGAAATGCCCCTTGATCGAGGCATTTTCTATAAAGAATACTAAAAACTAATTAAAGCCAACCAAGTTTCAAAACAAGGCAGTTCTCAGCAATCATATTTTTAAATTATATAACTCCCAACTGAGCTTTTGCTCCAACGATAAGGCTTTCATTTTGAGTTTCTAAGGCAAATAAACCATACATCAAAGGAGAGGCCGCTGCTCTTTCTAAAGTCTGTTCATATAGTTTATTCCAAACTTTACCCCCTAGTTTTTCATACTCGATGATTAGAGTTTTGAGGCTTTCTTCTCCAAACAAAGTTACATGCCCAGCAAAATCAATCGCTGGGTCATCTATATGGGCTGTTGACCAATCAATAACGCCTGAAACAGCTCCATCCTTTGAAGCTAGTACATGCCCAGCATATAAATCGCCATGTATAAATTGGGTGAAATCTGCCCATAGAACATCATTATCCAACCATTTTCTGTAGCGGGTTTCCAATTGCTCACTTATACCAATTTCAGATTTTACTAACTGCAAATTGTTTGCTATTTCAGGTCTTAAATCTGAAGGTTTCATAATTTTCAAATCATTTTCCCGAACTTCTTTTTCAGGAATACTATGGATTTCAAATAAGGTTTTTGCCAAAGATGTTATGTATTTCGGGCTATCTTTGTCCATATTCCAAATTATTTCATAGGTTTCAGCATCCAAATTTAAAACAGGATTATCTTTAAGTATGGGATAAGCCACTAATTCTGTAGATGAAATTCTCCAATCAGGAACCTCTACAGAAAGATGTTTTTTTACCAATTCTAAAATGCGTTTTTCTTTCTTGATTTGTTCCCTCATGCCATCACGACGAGGAATACGCAGCAACCATTGTTGCCCCTTTGTATCAAGAGCAAAAACGACCTTAAAATCAATGCCCATTTCATTGAAATTCATTTTGTCCGTAAGCAACAAGCCGTGTGCTTCAGCAAGTGATTGAATATCTTGAATTGTCATTTTTAATTTCCTTTAAAGAGTTCAATAATTAATGTTCGGATTAGATTGGCTATCATTAACAATCTCTCTCAAAAGTCTTGATGATTTTGTGGTCTTTGATCTCGTAGATAATGTCAGCAATATTATCGACCAATTGCTTGTCATGAGATACGAAGATAATAGTTCCTGCATAGGACTTCATCATTGTTTCTAATGCGGCAATACTTTTTAGGTCAAGATAGTTTCCTGGTTCATCCATAAGCAAAATATTATATTTTCCTAAAAGCATTTTGGATAAAAGCAGTTTGATGATTTCACCTCCCGATAAGTCGGATAAGTTTTTTTGAATATCATTCGCTCCGATCCCCATTGAAGCCAATACTGCACGAATTTCCGCAACTGTGTACTCGCACTCTTCCTGCATAAAGGAGAGCACAGATTTATGCGTGTTAAATTTATATCCTGTTTGTGTAAAGTAGCCAATTTCAGCTTTTGGAGATATGGTTAATCCATCAGCACGTTCTGATATCATTTTTAACAAGGACGTTTTCCCTGTTCCATTCGATCCAGTTATAGCGACTTTAGCGCCAAGCGGTATTATAAAGTTAGCGTCATCAAAGATAGTACGGCTACCAAATTTTAAGCTCAGACCATCTGCCGTAATCGGGAACTTATTGTGCAGTTCTAGGGCTGAACTTTGACGAAAACGAATAGAACGCAAATGCTCTGGTGCTTGAATATCTTCTAATGCAGCCAAACGCTTTTCCATACTCTTAGCTGCCTGATACAGTTTTCTTTGCTTGGTGCCAGTCATTTTTGCATGCCCAAGTCGTCCAGCACTTTCGGTAGAGTTTTTGGATTTTTCTCCTTTTTTCTTATTGTCTAATCGATTAGCTTGCTGGCGTTTTTCTTGCACAGCAGATTCTAATCGCTCCCGTTCCTTCATCATCAGCTCATATTCTACGGCTTGGTGTTGTCGCTCTTCTTCTTTTTGACGCAAGTAATCCGAGTAACCACCCCAATATTCCGTAATTTTACCGTCTTTTAACTCCCATATCTTGTCTACAACCATATCAAGAAAATATCGGTCATGACTGATAACAAGTAATGCTCCATCAAATGCTTTAAGTTGACCAATAAGTAGATCTATTCCATTGAGATCAAGGTGGCTGGTTGGTTCATCCGCTAGAATGCCATGTACTTGTTGGGAAAATGCGGCAGCAATTTTTGCACGAGTTTCCTCTCCGCCACTCATTGTGTCGTTTTGTACATTGGAAACACCAAGGCGAGATAACATTGCCCGGTCTTCGACCGTTTCTATTTCGATTCCGCCCAGTTGGCTGATATGTGCAAAATCACCAAAACGCTGTAATGTCGCTTCGGCTAAAACAATTTCGCCATTAAGTACTTTGAGTAAACTACTCTTTCCTGCTCCGTTATCACCCACAAGACCAATACGGTCATAAGAGTGAATTTCCAATTCATCAATATCCAAAACATCACGCCCAGCATAATCCAAGCGTATGTTTCTCGCTTTAATAATTAAACTCATTTTTATTTACTCCTGTTTAGCTCTTGAAATTTTTTATGCAGCAAACAGGATTTAGGTGAAAACAAAAGCTAGCATCACAGTGTCCTCCCAAAAAAAAAGCTATTCATCCACAGGGTGGACAAATAGCTAGTCAATTAAGTTATAACTGGAAACTATGCACTAAAAGCATACTTATAAATTAAGCATACTTTTACTTTATATATCCGCATATATTCTTAAAGACACAACAAAAGCCCACCATTATAAAATAGTGTCACTATGCAAATAGTTGTGTCTTAACGAATGCGGATAGAATGCATAAACTTACCTAAAAAATAAAATTCAGTTTTATGATAACTTTACTGTTAAAAGAAGTCTAGACAACCTTGTTTTATGCTTGGATATAAGGCTTATTTTAAAATAATAGTAGTGAAGATTTTCTAAAATTAACATAATACACCTTATACGAAATAAAAATGGGAGCCTTAAGCTCCCATTTTTTAAGTAATTTTTTCAAATAAGGCTTGGGTGAGCATCTAAAATTCGAATCAATGTAGCTGCTGGTCCAGTTGGATAGCGTCGTCCCTGTTCCCAATTTTGCAGGGTACGGGGGCTAATATGTAGACGTGCAGCAAATTCATTTTGGCTCAAGCCAGTTTTTTCACGTACTTCTTTAATATCAGGCAATTCGAGTTCTGTAACTCGGCTTGCTTTAACTTCTTTACGTTTGATAGCTCCAGCTTCTTTGATTGAAGCAACCAAGTCATCAAATAAGTTGTTATCCATGAAATTGCTCCTTCACGAGTTGGTGCAGAATGGCGGTTTCCTTATCTGTTAAATTATCTTTTACTGATTTTGGATAAGCCACTAAGAAAAAGATCTGATCATCCTCGGTGACCCAATAATAAATCACCCGTATCCCACCACTTTTCCCTTTGTTACCTTGAGCACAACGTACTTTGCGAATACCACCGCCATTCTTGATTAGGTCACCTCTATCAGGCTGTACCAAAAGATCTTGCTGAAGTTGACGATATTCCTCATCAGATACAAGGTCTTTAATTTGCTTGGTAAAGATGCTGGTTTCAATAAATAACATGGACTCTTTATACGTCAATGGCGTATTTGAATTTTAGCAGTTTCCATAACAAAAAACGAGAGCTGGTAGATCTCTGTTATTCCTAAGTAGAAATGTCCTACCTAATAACCAAATAGAAATGTCCTATATGGACAATTCCAAGTCAAGCACAGGATTTAGATTTCGTTCTTTGATTGCTATTTTCTGTGCACGTCTGCTTGGCATCTTTTGAGAACGATTGCGTTTGTTTTGTTGTTCCAGTTCTTCATGCTGTTGTTGGATATGATTCAGAACAGCACCCAACCGTTTATTCTCAACAATCTCTCGCTGATTCAGCTGACTTAATTTATCGAAGAGGCTGTAATTGATCTTTCGGCCATCATGCATGAGGGCTACAGTACCATCCGGGTATTCCAGGAACTCAAGATACTTACCGATCAACCTTTGATTTTCTTCGGTGTTTTCCAGGAGATATACGCATTTATCATAAGTAATCGTCAGGCTATTCGTGACTCTGCGGGGTTCACGCCAAGTAAAAATATCATCTAATTCTTCGGCTGTTTCAGTGATAGGCCGATGTAGATCCTTAGGATTAAAAGCCATCTTGGCGAACTTCTGATTGAACTGCTCAATGAAGCAGGGTAGCCAGGCATTAGCTTGCTCAATCGAGCTGATACCTTCCAGACGCATCTCCTTGATCAGACGGTCCTGAAGGGTTCTGTTGGCACGTTCCACACGGCCTTTGGCCTGTGGTGAATTGGCGAAGATGATATCGATATTCAGGGTACTGAGTACGCGTCCAAACTGGGTAATCTTGGTGTCTTTCTTGCTGCTTTGATTCACCCTGAAGACTGAATGTTTGTCGCTGTAAAATGCCAACGGCTTACCATGCTGCTCAACATACAAGCGTGTTGAAATCATATAATCAAAGGCTGATTCTGATTCACAGAAGCGTAAATGCTGCAATTTTCCTGTAGCATCATCGATAAACACCAGCAGACAGCATTTAGCAGCGCGTCCTTCAAACCAGTCATGATATGAGCCATCAATTTGGATCAGTTCACCAAAGCAATCCCGGTTGTAACGAGGCTGATACGGGCGTTTTAGGCGCTTGGATCGAGGAATCCATAAGTCAGCTGCAATCATCCAGGAACGCAGGGTTTCTACTGAAAGATCGAATCCATGTACGGTGGTGAGCTTTTCATGCGCTAAAGTGGGTCCGAAACCATGGAGTTGATCAGAAACAATATTGAGGCACTTGAGTCTGAGTTCTTCAGGAAGTTTGGAATTGCTGATTTGGCCACGACCGGCATGGGCTAATGCAGCGGGACCTTGAGCTTTGTATTTCTGCAGTAAGCGTCTGATCTGACGTTCTGAAATATGAAGTAGCTGAGCAGCCTGGGATTGAGTTATGCGTTGATCGCAGATTTCCTGCAAGACCGACAATCGTTTAAGTTCTTTATCCGACATAGACACCAACATATCAAACCGTCCGCTAACGAAATTGCAAAAGTGCATATTCTAAAAGCGGACATTTTTACTTTGGAGAAACCGGACATTTCTATTTTGGAGTTACAATCTCGTTTCGCATAACAGCCATTATGTTAAATTGTAGTAAGAACTTTAATGCGATAGAGCAGAATGTATATGCAAAATAAGCTTGATAACATTATTCAAGAATTAAAAGAACTATCTGGGAATAGTCGTCTAAACATAGAACTACCTGATGATATTTTCATATCTGCTTATGAACGAAAAATAGGTTTTATTTTTCCAAAAGATTATAAAAAAGTTTTGAAAGAGATTAGCAATATCTTTTATGGAACAATTGAATTAGCGTCTCTTACAGATGAGAAAGAATGCTATCGAGGGCTATCTCAGATATTAAATGATGCTAGGGAGCAAGGTCTGCCAGAAGATTGGCTACCTATTTGTGAAGATAATGGTAGTTATTATTGCCTATCTCCTAATCATAAAATTAGATATTGGACAGCAGATGGATATAGCGATGAGCAGTGGGAAGATTTAGCAGATTGGATCAAGCAAGTTTGGATAGATGGAAATTAAGAATTTCTAAAATTAACATAATACACCTTATACGAAATTAAAAAATGGAGCCTAAAGCTCCATTTTTTAATAACTTTTTTTAAATTGCTAAGCGTAAATTCAGTGCTTTTACAACTTTAATCACAGTATCAAAACTAGGGTTAACATCACCAGAAAGTGCTTTATAAAGACTTTCTCGGCCTAAGCCTGTATCTCGTGATAATTGAGCCATTCCTTTAGCTTTTGCAATGTTACCTAAAGCCTTTGCAATGAATGCGGCATCGCCATTAGATTCTTCAATACATGCTTGTAAGTAAGCCTGCATATCATCCTCTGTTTTAAGATGCTCAGCACTGTCCCATTTGCGAAGTTTAATAGCCATTTATAGCTCCTCCTCTAAATCTTGTGCCAATTGCAGGGCAAGTTTTATATCTTTACTTTGCGTAGACTTATCTCCGCCTGCTAAAAGAATAACAACCCTTTGCCCTTGCTTGCAGTAATAAATCCTATAGCCTGGCCCAAAGAAGAAACGTAATTCAGAAACACCTTCACCGACCGGCTCAGTATCTCCAAAGTTTCCATCTTCAACCCGATCAATTCGGACTTGTATGCGTCTTTTTGCCTGCTGGTCTTTTAACTTGGTGAACCAGTCATCAAAGACTTCAGTGGTATATATTGAGTACATAAGTAGAATGTATCCTATAGGATACATTTATGCAAGAAATAAACTTGATATTTGGGGCTCGAAACGGTGATGTTATTCCTAAGTAGAAATGTCCTACCTAATAACCAAATAGAAATGTCCTATATGGACAATTCCAAGTCAAGCACAGGATTTAGATTTCGTTCTTTGATTGCTATTTTCTGTGCACGTCTGCTTGGCATCTTTTGAGAACGATTGCGTTTGTTTTGTTGTTCCAGTTCTTCATGCTGTTGTTGGATATGATTCAGAACAGCACCCAACCGTTTATTCTCAACAATCTCTCGCTGATTCAGCTGACTTAATTTATCGAAGAGGCTGTAATTGATCTTTCGGCCATCATGCATGAGGGCTACAGTACCATCCGGGTATTCCAGGAACTCAAGATACTTACCGATCAACCTTTGATTTTCTTCGGTGTTTTCCAGGAGATATACGCATTTATCATAAGTAATCGTCAGGCTATTCGTGACTCTGCGGGGTTCACGCCAAGTAAAAATATCATCTAATTCTTCGGCTGTTTCAGTGATAGGCCGATGTAGATCCTTAGGATTAAAAGCCATCTTGGCGAACTTCTGATTGAACTGCTCAATGAAGCAGGGTAGCCAGGCATTAGCTTGCTCAATCGAGCTGATACCTTCCAGACGCATCTCCTTGATCAGACGGTCCTGAAGGGTTCTGTTGGCACGTTCCACACGGCCTTTGGCCTGTGGTGAATTGGCGAAGATGATATCGATATTCAGGGTACTGAGTACGCGTCCAAACTGGGTAATCTTGGTGTCTTTCTTGCTGCTTTGATTCACCCTGAAGACTGAATGTTTGTCGCTGTAAAATGCCAACGGCTTACCATGCTGCTCAACATACAAGCGTGTTGAAATCATATAATCAAAGGCTGATTCTGATTCACAGAAGCGTAAATGCTGCAATTTTCCTGTAGCATCATCGATAAACACCAGCAGACAGCATTTAGCAGCGCGTCCTTCAAACCAGTCATGATATGAGCCATCAATTTGGATCAGTTCACCAAAGCAATCCCGGTTGTAACGAGGCTGATACGGGCGTTTTAGGCGCTTGGATCGAGGAATCCATAAGTCAGCTGCAATCATCCAGGAACGCAGGGTTTCTACTGAAAGATCGAATCCATGTACGGTGGTGAGCTTTTCATGCGCTAAAGTGGGTCCGAAACCATGGAGTTGATCAGAAACAATATTGAGGCACTTGAGTCTGAGTTCTTCAGGAAGTTTGGAATTGCTGATTTGGCCACGACCGGCATGGGCTAATGCAGCGGGACCTTGAGCTTTGTATTTCTGCAGTAAGCGTCTGATCTGACGTTCTGAAATATGAAGTAGCTGAGCAGCCTGGGATTGAGTTATGCGTTGATCGCAGATTTCCTGCAAGACCGACAATCGTTTAAGTTCTTTATCCGACATAGACACCAACATATCAAACCGTCCGCTAACGAAATTGCAAAAGTGCATATTCTAAAAGCGGACATTTTTACTTTGGAGAAACCGGACATTTCTATTTTGGAGTTACAGGTGAATTTCGTATAACCGCCATTATGTTAAGTTAATCAAAATTCTTAATGCACCAAAACCTAAAAATTTAAATGGAGTAAAAATGACTTTAAAGGGGTTAGATATTCAAGAAGATTGTATCAAAGCTATTTCTAATGAATCTTTAATATTTGATATTAAGAATAAAGAGTTTTTAGAGGATATAGAAAATCTTTTATTACAGTATTTTCAAAATTTTAGTAATGATTTAAATGGAATTGAGTTTGATAATTTTTCTGTGGAGTTTTGGTTCGATGCAGGACAATTGATTATTTATCCTGAAAAAGATTTATTAGATCGTAAACCCTTTGAATCTGAATATGATTTAGATAGATTAGACCCTTATTTTTATCTAGTTTGTGAAGAATATAGGATATATTTTGATGACTTAATATCTCGAAAAGTAAGCGATCAAGTATCTGAAAAAGAAGCTATTTCTAAAACTAATGACGTAATTGATTGTGTAAGCAAAGCTATAAAAAATATAAATGATGAAAACAATCTTTTAAAGATGTTAGGCAGGCCTAAATTAGAAATAAGATATTTCGGTGTAACGAAAGAAGAACTTTTAGCAAAAGAAATTCTCGTGAAATGAAGTAGATATTTTTGTCGTATTAAGGAAAACTAAAATTAACATAATGGGCGTTATGCGAAGTCAAAAATGGGAGCTTAAGCTCCCATTTTTATTGATGATTTTTTAATTCTTTCAGCATAGCATCCCGTAAAATTTCATTCATTCGTGTTTGATAACCTTTGCCTTGTGCTTTGAACCAAGCAAGTACATCAGCATCTAACCGAATTGAAGTTTGTTGCTTCACTGGGCGGTAAAATTGATTTTGGCGTACAGCACTGCTCCAATCGGTAATTTCAGGAATATCTGATAGATCTAGCTGATCATCAGGAACCGTGCCTTTAGCAAGCAAGCGTTGAATTTCAGCATCTTGCTTCTCACCAAATTTCTCATTCAGCTCTTTGCGTGAGTATCTAACCATGCTCATATTTGTTTCGCTCCGCTTTAGTCACTTGCCTTGCACTAATGATTCGTATGATTTCACAGTCATCTTCATCAAAAATGGTGTGAGCCACCAATAACATTAGTACGCCTTTAACTCGTCCAATGGTTTGCCAACGTTCTTCACCATCGGTATGTCTGTCTTGGATTGAGATCCGTAATGGATCTTCAAAAACAAGGCTTGCAGTTTCGAAAGAGATATCATGCTTTTTCTGATTCTTTCGATTCTTAGCCTCATCCCATTCAAAATACTGTTCCATAAAAAACATTCAAATTTGTATATACAATAATGTATCACAAAATTGTATAACTCAAGTTGAGAAGCGTAATTTTTAGTCAAATTTATTGGCAAGAACTATCAAAACTGCTCATAAAAAAGCCGACTTGTTTCCAAGTCGGCTTTTGAACATCATCGAGCAAATAATTTATATCATAAGTTTTTGATTTTTATATTTTTCAATTTGTGCATTTCGTATAACGCCCATTATGTTAAATTGAGGGGAATTTCAGCTATTCATTTCTAATTTTTTGATGATATAACAGTTCTCAATTTTACGATTATCCCCACAAAGATTTTCTAAGTCATCTAATTGTTTCTTGAAGGAGGTTAATTGCTTAATTCTATTATCTAATTCTTTTGTATGTTTTTTTATAAGGTTATTTACTTTAGTACAATTTTGATTAGGAGTTTCTAACTCCTCACATAGAGACTCTATATCTTTAATAGAGATACCTAAACTTCTACAATTTAATATAAAACTTAATTTATCTAATGAACGTAAGCATCCGGCTAACACAGCCTTACCAAGCGATCCTATAAGCCTTAATTTAGTTCCCACCTAAAAACAAGTGGGGACTTAATCCATGAACATGGATATATATTCAGCAACACCTCCTGTTGCTAAAAAACGCAGAACATACAGCAAAGAATTCAAACTCAGTATTGTCAATGCCTGTAAAAATCCTAATACCTCGATCGCTTCGGTCGCACTGCAACATAGTATTAATGCCAACCTTGTCAGTCGTTGGATCAGGATCTTCAGCCATCATGAGGGTGCCGTGCAGGATCCTACTCATGTGAATCCAGCATTTATTGCTTTGCCTTACACTGCTGCAATCAGCCAACCTATTGATGAGAGGATCACGTTGTGTATCACCGTGCCTCATACGAATAATGATATTCAGCTAAAATGGCAGACATCAGAAATACCTGCCTTGGCAGAATTACTCAAGGCACTTGCAACATGATCCGCATTGATGAAATCTGGTTGTCTACTCAGCCCATGGACATGCGTGCAGGTATGGATACGACCATGGCTCAGGTGGTGAGAGCCTTTGGCTACATCAAACCGCATTGTGCTTACCTGTTCTGTAATAAACGTGGCCATCGCATGAAAGTACTGGTACATGATGGACTGGGCATCTGGCTGTGTGCCCGGCGGCTGGAACAGGGCAAATTTCACTGGGCTCAAGTTCACCAAGGTGAAACCGTGGCCCTCAGCCCGGAACAGTTACAGGCACTGATCCAAGGTTTGCCCTGGCAGCGCATTGGACGACAGCAGGTGGTGACGATGCTTTAAACCAGGCTGTTCCATTCTGCTATTCTCCAAACGTTCTATTTCATTCTTCTCATGACCTCAGGCATACTGCGGTCATGAATACGCTGCCTGACTTAAGCCAACTGACCCATGAACAACTGCTGGAATTCACCAGACAGTTGGCGATGCAGCATCAGTCTCTAGCACAATCAAATCAAGAATTAGAAAAATCAAACCAGCAATTGGATGCCAAAGTTCAACATCTTGAAGTCACCAATCAGCAATTAGATTCTAAAGTTCAACATCTTTCTATTCTCAATCAAAAATACGAGCATGAACTCGCACTATTTAAACAGCACAAATTCGGCAGTAAAAACGAACATCTCACTGCAAAACAAATCCACCTGTGGGATGAAGCGGTTGAAGAAGATATTGCTGCGGTTGATCTAGAACTGGAACGGCTAAATGCAGATAAAACCGATGCAGCGACACAGAAAGCCAAAACCAATAAACCTAAACGTCGACCACTGCCAGATCATCTACACACCATCCGTATTGAGCATGAACCTGCATCAACCCAATGCGCTTGTGGCTGCCAACTCCGTCGTATCGGCGAAGATGTCAGTGAAAAACTGCATTTCAGACCGGCACAGTTCTATAAGGAACAGCATGTGCGTGGTAAATGGGTCTGTGATCAGTGTGACACCCTGACTCAGCAAGCGATGCCCGCCTATGTGATTGATAAAGGCATTGCTTCACCTGAACTGCTCAGCCATGTTTTGGTATCGAAATATGCCGATCATTTGCCGCTGTACCGTCAACGTCTGATCTATCAGCGGGCGGGAATCGAACTTTCTAGATCAACTTTATCTGACTGGATAGGTCGCTGCGGTGTAGAACTGGAACCTCTAGCCAATGCCTTAAAAGAGGTGGTACTACAACAGCAGGTGCTGCATGCAGATGAAACACCGGTCACCATCATGCGGATGGGTGAGAATGATAAAAAACCGAAGAAAGGTTATGTCTGGGCCTATGCCACTACACAGTACAATCCAGTTCAGGCGGTGATCTATGACTTTCAGGATAGTCGTTCAGGCCAGCATGCTGCAGAGTTCTTGAAAGGCTGGCAGGGTTATCTAGTCTGTGATGATTACAGTGGTTATAAAGCACGCTTTAAATCAGGCCAGGTCATTGAGGTGGGCTGCATGGCCCATGCACGTCGTAAATTCCATGAACTGCATGTAACTGGGAAAAGTCAGGTCGCTGAACAGGCATTAGTGCTGATTCAGAAACTGTATGCGATAGAAGCAGAGCTCAGGAAAAAGACCGATGGTACAGCGGAAGACCGCCGCGAATACCGACAACAGCATAGTCAACCAGTGATGCAACAACTATATGAATGGCTCAACCAACATCATCTGACAGTGCCATCGAGTTCTCCCACCGCCAAGGCCATCAATTACACTCTGAAGCGTTGGCCAGCTTTAAGCCGCTATCTGGATGATGGCAATCTACCTATTTGCAATAATTGGGTCGAGAATCAGATGCGTCCCTGGGCGTTGGGGCGCAAGAACTGGCTGTTTGCAGGTTCGCTGCGCAGTGGTCAGCGAGCGGCAAACATCATGACGTTAATCCAGTCAGCAAAGCTGAATGGCTTGGATCCGTATGCCTATTTAAGTGATGTGCTGAAAAGGCTGCCGACACATAAAGTGACCCAGATTGAAGAGTTACTGCCACACTGCTGGAAACCTAAATCGAATTAAAATTGGTATGGGATTCAGCGGACGCTTACGTATATTGAACGTTATAATCGGACTATACGTTATAGCTGGCTAAGCAAGCATCTATTTGACACACTGGAAGAAGTACAAGATTATGCAACAAACTGGTTGTGGCATTACAACCATGAAAGACCACATCAAGCTAACAAAGGAAAGCCACCTCTAAGGGCTGCTTAACCTCTACTTTTAACTTCGGTTATTTATGGGAGGATTACCATAACTTAAAGCAGAATAGGGAGGCTTTAAGGATGTAAATAAGATATGTGAAGGAATTTCTTTTCGGATTTCATTTATATAGATTTGAAGAATTCTGTAGTCTCGTTCCTGCAGTTTAATTACTCGGTACGAATATTCATTTTTGATTTTTGGCTTTTTTGATCGATCATCGAACTCATCATCTGTATTTGTAATAATTAAACTAAAACTATGATTCTGAATTGATTTTTTAATAGAGTTGGTTGTTAGTAGCATAAGCTCACCAATTCTAAGACCATAGTTGAGCATGAGATGTATGATCAGAAAGTTTCTGAGTTGTACATTTTTAGATCTAAAAGGATTTAATTCATTGTATTTATTAGAGTTACTTGGTGAAATGACTGAATACAATCCTTTAATCATTTCCTGATTCATGCTCTTAAAATTATGATTTATCTCACTTTTAATTGTCTTATTGGCTTTTGAAAAATTATTTATAATTTTTTTCTTTATTGTCATATATTTATTCAAGTTTTCTTTAATTTTTTGAATTTCCTTCAACGTAAGTTGTGGCTGTGATTGCATGCTTAAGTATTCATTAATCAAGAAGTTGTAAAACTTTAAGAAGGATCTAACTCTATGACCAATTGTTGTGTAATTAATATGTTCTGAATTGCTTAGCCGTATAAGATTACTTTCAAGTTTTTTATTATTTTCTAAGTAAACAATGAAATTATCAATTTCACATTGAATGATCTCAAAATTATAGGATGTCGAATAGAACGACTCACAAAAGGACGTGGCAAACTTTTCAAACCAAAATTCATACCAAAATTTTATTGCGATTAAATCTGCATGCTGCGTAGAGATACTTTGAAATCTAAGAAATTTCATGGTGTACAGCATAGGGTACATACATGGACAGAATGAATCTAAATCAAATAAAAGAATAATTTGATTTTCGTTTGAGACTTTCTTTTCTAAATGAATTGTTTTTAAAGCAAACATAGTAAAGTTTATGAATTATTCTTAAGGTCAACATATCATATTTTATGATTGAAATAGAAATTAGTTAAGTTATTGAATCTTAGTTCAAGAAAGAAAAATATGAAGTTATTGTTAGGTGTATCGGAATTGTCATAATTAAAATTCTCAAAGGAGTAGAAAAGGCACTACCCCACAATTTTTTTCTCTCAAAATGTCATTCACTGTCATTTTTTTAGTGGCAAGTACCAGGTGCAATTCTTTTTTACGGTGTATTACACCGTAGATGTTTTGAGTGAGCTTAGCTGGCACCGTAAAAGTTTTGATCGACAAAATATCCAAACTCAAGTGGACTGTTAACCCATTTGCTAAACAAAACGTGAAACAACAAATTATTGTAGTCTATATATTTTTCATAATTGTTCACGATACCTAAGTTCAGCAAGTTTTTTTCAAACTCAATGCGTTCAATGGGTTCTGATTTCACAAATGCATGGATGGATGCTTTGATTACATGATAATTATAACTTTCTGATGAACATTGACGTTCACATGAAATAACTCCAGCTTCAATGAACAAATTAATATTACGCTGCCAAGAACGTCCGTGAATGTGGTAATTCAGGCAGTCACCAAGTTTTTGCAGATCTGACAATTTAAAGGATTTGTTTTGGCAAATTGCAAAATATGTAAATGTAAAATAACGATATGAAATATCTTTTTTTAATGTCTTAAACTTAGGATTGTCATAAAAGTTAACATTAGCATTCGTTCTATATATTTTAAGGAACAGCTCACCATACTTACTTAATCTATAATATTTAGCTGAACGACAAGTAGAACGCCCTAGATCCTCTATCATCCCTAATTGGACCCAATTTTTAATAAGACGCTGAATAGACCGAACGAGCCATTTAGACTTATACCCCTCTAATTCATCTATATAGGTGCCTTTCAGGAAGTGAATACTCAATGGTCGTGGGTGATGTTCTACAAACTGAGTGAACAGTCGATGTATAAATTTTATATCCAAAATTGTATTTAGATCCCTCATGATAAGTACTTTAAAACCATCTTAAAACCATTTTAAAACCATTTTAAAACCATCTTAAAACCATCTTAAATCATTTCAACAAAACCCTTTAAACCTTTTAATTTTTTTTAAATTTAATATACTTAAAATCCTAATAATAGCTTAAAGGGTTTTAATTGTGCTAAAGCTAAAATGTATATCGATATTAGCAATGTCAATCATTACACAATCTATCTTTGCTGAAAATTCAGTAGTACTTGATGTTGGCCATTCACCAAAACAAGCTGGATCTACTGCAGCTAACGGCTATCCTGAATACACTTACAACCTAAGCATGGTCAATTCTATTGAATACTTTCTTAAATCGCGTCATGTCCAAGTGCTCAGATCTTCAGTGAATGAAGATAAAGTCTCACTGGTTCAACGTGCGACCAGATACCCTAATGCTAATCTTTTTATTTCGGTGCACCACGACTCAATACCTACTGAGCTGACCAAGTACAAGAATCAACTCAAGGGTTTTTCAATTTTTGTATCAAAGAAAAATCCAGAATACGGAAAAAGTTTGAAATGCGCCAATCTCATTGGCCAGAACCTAAAATCAATTGGTGAAAGCCCTTCTACTTACCATGGCATGAATATACCAGGTGAAAACAAAAAGCTTTTGACCTCAAATGGCGTATATCAATATGACAATCTAGTGGTCCTGAAGAAATCACAAAAGCCGGCGGTTTTAATTGAGATCGGCGTGATTGCCAATCCTGAAGAAGCAAATCGCTTATCTAATCAGAAAGTAATCTGGAAAATATCTGAAAATATTGCTCAGTCGATACAGCAATGTTTAAACCAATAAGGTGCATGCTGCAGTAATCAATATGCACCCCTCTAGAATTAGAATCTTATGCCGACCGTTTCACCATCATCATTGACCGCACCAGCATCATAAGTGTTATGCCATACGCCATTAATCATGACCAAGTGTGGCGCCCAAAATGACACTGTTTGAATATTATGCAAAACATCATCTGGCGTATCGAAACTAGAAGCACCTATATAGCGGAAGAACATCAAGTTTTCGCCTAGTTCTTCAATATACATTTCAGGATCAAAGTCATCCAAAAACTCTTTATCTTCACGTATCACTTCGTTTAACTCAGTTTCAACGAGTTTGAGTAAAGCGGTAGGCGTAGGTAAACCATCATAAGCCCATTCAGACTCTTTACCTTCAAGTTCCATCCCATCTTTAATATCAAATGCAGCGACATATCCAGTAAAGTAATTTTCAGCTTGCGAGAAGTTATTCGGCATGTCTTGATAGTATCCATCAAGTACGGTCTTAATCTTTGCCAAGGTTGCATCAATCGTACTTTGAATTGCACTTTCAGCACGTTCTTGAGCTGTACCTCTTTGCTTAGCTTGCCCCATGTGTACCCCCTGATTATTCACATTTTGACTAGTATTTTATTTCTAAAGCCTATTGTTTCAGCACTTTAAACCGATTCAGTATATACCAAAGGTTTGCTATTTATATTTCATATATACGATAAGTCTCAAATACTACAAATGGCTTGGTAGCTAAGTGATATAACATGTTTTTGTGCTTCAGGCTTTACAATGCTTTTCTCAGATTATCTAGACCAACATGCCGTTATTCTTGCGCTATGTTTGGCAATCTGCATATCTTCAGTTGTGGTTTATAC